>JAOUDT010000002.1 GCA_029859145.1 Dehalococcoidia bacterium | reverse complement strand
CATCGAAGACCTTATTCCACCAGGCGCGATTGACGAACTAACCCGCCTTGTGCTGACCAACGCCATCTACTTCAATGCCGCTTGGGCATACCCTTTTGATAGGGAAATGACAGCAGATGGCCCGTTCTACCTGATTGAAGGCGGGCAGGTAACAGTGCCCATGATGAAGCAGACAGAGTCATTCGGCTACACCAAGGAAGAAGGATACCAGGCGATTGAGGTGCTCTATGATGGCGATGAACTTTCGATGGTGATTCTTCTTCCCGCCCCGGGGAACTTCGCGGCTTTTGAAGAAACTGTTAATGCTCAGCAGGTCGGTGACATCATAAGCGGACTGCAACCTACTCAGGTTGCCCTGACCATGCCCCAGTTTGAATTTGATTCGGAATTCAGTCTGAAGGATACACTTGCTGACATGGGTATGCCGATTGCCCTTTCTGGTGCCGCGGATTTCTCTGGAATGACTGGTAGTCGTGAGCTGTTCATATCAGACGTTGTGCACAAGGCATTCGTTGCCGTAGATGAAGCTGGCACCGAGGCTGCTGCTGCCACCGCGGTGATTATGAAATTGTCGGCTGTACCTGAACCTCCTGTGGAAGTCACCATAGACCGCCCCTTCATCTTCCTGATTCGCGACATTGAGACGGGCGCCATTCTCTTTATCGGGCGCGTCCTGAATCCCAGTGTGTAATGCTACGCCCATGGTGGAAGATTTGTTGACAGGTTTGTAGAATAGAAGGGCTGGATATTCCGACAGTGGGAAAATCCAGCCCCTCCGATTTCATTCTGGGCACGGCACTTCATGCAGTAGGCCTACATTCCCTCTCATCCTGAGTGGGTAACCTAGCTCATCACCTGATTCTGACACGTTCCCTATGTTGGTGGTCTCAGCGCAAGCTAGCCGAGTGTAAGACAGTCGCAGCCCCCTACGGAAGTAAGGTTACCAATGGGTGATTGACGGGAAAGCCAGCGGATCTTAGACTATATTCAGTTAGTCTTAGGGGGTGTTGCATATGCCTGTAAAAATAGATGGTCGAGTCTATTATAGGACTGCCGAAGTTTGCCAGATAGTTGGCATAGGCAAGAGCACGCTGTTCCGCTGGATCAGGCAGAACGTTGTAAATGATGCCGAATGCAGAGATAGGAAGGGGTGGAGGCTGTTTGCAGAAAAGGAACTACGCAGCCTTGAAGCTGAGACTAAGAGAATTCAGAAGAATCATGTGGTCGAGATATGATAAATACCACCGCTAATGTTGTAAGACTGTTGAACGTCGGTAACGAGAAACAAATGCAGGGAGGTCCATCATGCCAAGCACAATGACTAAGAGTACGCAGGTCAAGAAGGGGGTAGGCAAGGATGTGGAACAATTGGTCGAGCTTCCTTCCGAGATTCTCGAGGAGGAAAGGGATCCTATTGCTGACTTAATGAAGCAGGCCCAAGCCGCATACGAGTCCTATCAGCAAGCCCAAAGAATGGTAGCGGCAGCATATCAGGAACGCCAGCGCCAGGGCGAGATGTCATATAAGGAAACTGAAGAGCGCGCCGCTAAAGTTTGTGCCGAAGCGATAGAAAAAGCCAAGCGGGTTCTGGAAAAGGCCGAACAGGAAGCTGAGGAAGCGTATATCAAGGCAAGAATGAAAGCCAAGCAAGTTCACGATGACACTGTGAATGAAGCATTGTTGGTGCGCCAGGAGACAATTGAAAGGGCTTGGGAAGAGACCAAGAAGAATGCAGAGAGAATCTGGAAGACCTTTCAAGGCGAAACCAAGAAGTAGAGATCCGGCAAAATCGCGTGAAATAAAACGGGACTGATGCGTTAAGGGGTGCACCTGCCGCGTTATTGAGTCCTGTAAAGAAGGTTGATGATACTATGGGCAACGCTGCGAGAGACGATATTGTTGTGCTGGGTGGGCGTGAGCTAAAACGAGAAAAAAATGGGCTAGATGAGGCTCAGGTGACATCCTTCATCAACGAGCTTATGAAGGAGCGAGACAAACTGGCCAAGTCCCAGGACCATATCGCGTCTCTTAACAGACTTGCGGAGAGGGCCGTTGTAGAAGCGGATAAGCTGGCTGTGCAGATCAAGACAGAAGCCACAGAACAAGCCAACGCTGAAAGTGCTGCCATCATAGACAAAGCTAAAGAGCAAGCTCGACAGCTGTCGGAAAAGAAGATAGCGGAAGCTGTTGAGATTGCCAATGAAAAGGCTGACGAGATTAAGACCAAAGCCGAAAAGGAGGCGGCACTGCTGCTAGAGAACCAGAAAGTCAAGATCCGGAACGAACTACGTAACCTTGTAAATCAACAATTCGGATATATGATGGAAGAACTGGAAAACCTCAAACAGCAGGCAGCAGCGGTGCAGGTAGATTTTGGCAATAAGCTGTTTGAACCCGGGAAAGGCAGCAGCTCCGTAACTATGGAAATGGCAGAGGAGCCAGACGCTGCAACCGCTAACATCGCGAAAGAGAGTGACGCGATGTTTGCGAAAGAGAGCGAAGCTATAATTGACGAAGAGAGCAAGAAGATAATTGAGGAGCGCTTGGAGCCAAGCTGGCGGGCTACGGAAGATACTGAAAAGAGCTTCGCGCCCTCGGAACCACTTCAGGCTGAAGAGCAGACGGAGTTGGGCAAGCCGCAATGGGAAGTGGAAATCTTGCCTCCGTTTGAGATCGCCAAAATCATGGAGGTAGTTTCGTTCCTCGATCAATTACCCGAAGTTGCCAATACTGAGATGATCGTACCTCAGATTGATGTGCCTTTGATTCTGGTCTTCCTACGCAAGCCCATGAATGTTATCGAAGTGCTGCGAAAACTTCCTGCAGTGGCTCATATTGAAGAAATTACGTCCAACATAGGGGCTACCAACGGCAAGCCAAGGAAAGTTCGCATAAGCCTCTCAGGGGAAAAGAAATCGTAGGAAAAGAACCAAACAATAGGCGTGCCTGTCGCAATAAACGTCTGAGATTTGCCGAGAGTCCGATCACGACTCCGTCGTCCAGTAACTGAGACGGGTGAGGTGGATAGCGGCCTTGGCCGCTATCATCGGGTCGAAGGTCTCTATCAGCACCAGATGTTTCGACTGCTGTCCTTCAGCAGGGATTGATTCCAAAAAGGTTCTTCTTTTGGGGGATTGACGTCCTGACGAGTGATCTCAGGTACGGACTGCCTCGATCCCGAGCGGAGGACTTTCAGTCCGCAAAACGATGTCCTCACGCACACCCGCTTGAGAAGCCTATGAAGCCTTGGCTAGCCCGAGTCAAATTCGGTTTGCGGGCGGAGAAATCAGGGCACAAACCATGATGAGTTGTGGAGTGAAGCTGGGACACCTTGCCTTCAGTGACGGAATGTTTTATTCTAGAGGTAGACTTTGGCCTAGAAAATAGCGTCAAGCAGAAGGAGGAATTGCCGTGGAGAAAGACAGAATTTCATATCACGAGTCTGTACTTCGAGTATACGATAGGATCAAAAAAGATGGCATGAATACTATCTGGGACAGGTACGAAGCCCAGGGGATGGGAGGCAATCCCGACCAGCGCTGTCCTTTCTGTATGGGGGGAGTTCGCTGCGACCTGTGCTCTAACGGGCCATGTCGCGCCGATGTTGCCAAGGACAAGAGGGGCGTGTGCAGCATCACTGGAGACGGTATGGCGATGCGTATGACGCTCCTCAGGAACGTCATGGGGGCTTCAACGTATCACTATCACACTGAACAGACCATCAAGACGCTTCGAGCTACAGCCCAAGGCAAAACACCGTTCAAAATAATCGAGAAAGACAAGTTGAAGGTATTTGCTGGCAGGCTGGGGACAGCCACCTCCGGCACAGTCAGGAAGACGGCTCTGGCTCTCTGCGATTTCGTCCAAGCTGATTTCAATCGAAAAGCTGATGAGCCGAGCCAGATAGTGGAAGCCCTGGCTCCCGAGGAAAGAAAGAGAACTTGGAGAAATCTGGATCTATTTCCCGGTGGAATATATGGCGAGATGATGCGTGCGACCAGTTCCTGCCTCACCAACGTGGACGGCTATTATGTCAGCCTGGCACTGAAAGCGATGCGCATGAGCATAGCCATGGCTTACCAGAGTCAAATCGTCAATGAGTACTGCCAGGATATCATGTTCGGTCTTCCCAGGCCACACAAGATGCGTGTTGACCTGGGAGTTCTTGATCCCGATTATGTTAATGCTCTGCCCAATGGCCATGAGCCCTTCCTGGGTTTCGCCATGGTCCAGTTGGCTAGAAAGCCGGAGTGGCAAAATAAAGCTAGAGCAGTCGGTGCCAAAGGATTGCGCGTTATTGCCAACATCGAGACCGGTCAGGAAATGATTCAAAGATGGGAAATGGATGACGCCTTCTACGGTTTTACAGGAAACTGGATAATGCAGGAGGCTGTTCTGGGTAGCGGTTGTGTTGACCTCTTTGCCTGCGATATGAATTGCTCAATGCCTATTGACCCAGCTTATGCCCGGAAGTACAAAATAAGGCTGGTACCGGTCAGCGACTTGGTGGCCTTCGAAGGTATTACCGAGCGTATCAACTACGAGCCCGAAAACGCCGAAGAGCAAGCAGCCCGGTTGTTGCAGATGGCCATAGATAACTTTAAAGAACGCCGTGCTTCGGTGCCGCCGGTTACGGGTTTGCCGATGAACGAGGCCACGGTCGGGTTTTCCTCAGAAAGCATTATTGAAGCTCTGGGTGGCTCCCTGGACCCGCTTCTAAAGGCGATCAAAGACGGTGCCATCAGGGGTGTGATTGGACTCATTTCGTGTACTACTCTGAGAGACTCTGGCCAGGACATACACAGCGTGCGGATGGCTAAGGAGCTGATTAAGCGTGATCTGCTTGTCCTTTCCATGGGCTGTGGTAATGGGGCAATGCAAGTAGCGGGATTATGCCGCCCTGAGGCCAGTGAGCTTGCAGGCAGCGGTCTTAAGGGCCTCTGCCGGAACCTGGGCATACCGCCGGTACTGAGCTATGGAACGTGTACTGATACAGGGCGCATTGCTGACTTGCTGGCCAGTTTATCGGGCGCTTTGGGAAATGTACCCGTGTCGGATCTGCCCGTGGCTGCCGTCGCCCCCGAGTATATGGAACAAAAAGCCACTATTGATGCCGTCTTTGCCCTGGCTTTTGGTCTTTATACGTATGTGAATCCGGTGCCCACGGTTACCGGCGCACCGAATCTGGTTCGCTTGTTGACACAGGACTGCAGGCAGCTGACCGGCGGTATACTGAATGTCGAAAGAGACCCTGTCCTGGCTGCCAATGCTATCCTGACCCACATAGAAGCGAATCGCAAAAAACTGGGTCTGTAGAACTAGCGCAGGCAAAAGGCCGTCCAGGATTCTTCTGCCTGCTATGAGTTGGTGGATATCTTTGGGAAGAGAGGGCAGAAATTCATGATTGGATTCGAGGCACGATGCAGCACTACTGCTATGGGGGTAATGCCTCACAGAGATATTGAGCAAGCACTGGAGCTTACCTTGAGCCTGGATATCCCATTCTGGCCCCAGCTTCCCAAAGTGAGCCTGTATGAAGATATGTATGTCCAAACATCCCAGAATTTTCCGGGCATAGCTATTGACTTTGATAAAGGGAGGCTTAGTTTCGACACTGCAAGATTTCAACAAGAACTCGATGCATATTTCGTGAAAATGGATATTCCGGAGACTTTCGCCCTCACGGCCGAGTATTCCGCAGTATTCCACAAATTTCTCTCTGAGGGACTTCAAGACTACAAAGCTATCAGGGGACAGAACATCGGTCCCGTGAGCTTTGGCTTCAAGGTGCTTGATGAGAACCTTAAGCCAATCATCTATAACGATGAGGTAAGAACTGTTCTGTTTGATTTTGTTCAGAAGAAGGCCAACGTCCAATATCGGGCGCTCAAGGAAAGGAATGCCAATGCCTTTGTCTGGCTGGACGAGCCGGGGCTGGGTTACGTCTTTAGTGGTCTTTCGGGATATAATGAACAACAGGCTAAAGAACACTACCATGATTTTGTCCAAGGACTGGAAGGCCCTAAAGGGCTGCATCTCTGTGCCGAGGTGAACTTACCTTATCTATTAGAGCTTGGGGTAGAAATTCTGTCCTTCGATGCCTATCAAATTGGTTTCATGCCTAAGGAATATGCCGGCAACGTGGCTGAATTCATCAAGAGGGGTGGGATCATCTCGTGGGGCATTGTGCCTACTGAATCCACAGTCCTGGCAACGCAGACACCAGAGACACTGGCTGGGACACTTTCAGATTACTGGAATGTAGTCTCGGAGAATACTGGTTTATCCTTGAGCCAAATTGCCATGCAAGCATTGGTGGCACCGGCTAGATGCTGCCTTAGCGACATAGGGCAGAGTAGTACCAGCGATAAGAAGGCGGGCGAATGCCAGGTCTCCAGTTCTGAGGAAAAGACAGTGGAAAAGGCATTTGCCTTCTTGCCTAAGTTGTCACAGATACTGAGGGATAAGTATGGCGTATAAAGAGGAGAGCAAAGAGTAACATGAAAGTATTGGGGATTATGGGCAGCCCGAGAAGGGACAGCAATACCGAAATACTTCTGGACAAGGCGCTGGAAGGTGCCAGGGAGGCCGGAGTCGAGGTCGAAAAGGTGCTGGTCTCAAAGCTCAAAATCTCACCGTGTCTGGAAATATACGCCTGTTTCAAGGATGGTAACTGTAGCATTAAAGATGATATGCAGGCGCTTTATGATAAGCTTCTAGAAGCAGATCATATCGTTTTTGCCTCACCGATATTCTTCTATGGTATTACCAGCCAGGCCAAGGCTGTAGTAGACAGATGCCAAGCGCTTTGGGCAAGAAGACATGTGCTGGGCATGGGCAAGGAAGATAGGCGGGTGAGGAGGGGCGTGTTTATCTCGGTAGGCGCTACGCGAGGTGAAAAGCTTTTTGATGGCGCAGTGCTGACGGTGAAATATTTTTTCGACGCTATAGGTGTGAAGTATTCCGGTGATTTGTTAATCAGGGGAATTGACGACAAAGGCCAGATTCAAGATCATCCTACGGCTCTTGAAGATGCGTTTCGCCTAGGTCAAGACCTTGTCCGTGGGAAGTAGAGACGGACAATGAAGGCAATCGTAACTGACAATCTAGCCAAGATGTTTGGCCGTCTTGTTGCCGTAGACCATATCTCGTTCGAAGTCGAGGAGGGGGAGATTTTCGGCTTTCTTGGTGCTAACGGAGCCGGCAAGACAAGCACCATTATGATGCTGGCGACGGCACTAAATCCCAGCTCTGGGACGGCAACTGTGTGTGGATACGATATCATCAGGGAGCGAGACGCAGTCAGGGAGTCAATAGGCATCGTTTTTGAAGATCTGAGCCTGGATACCAACCTCACGGGGAAGGAAAACTTGGACTTCCATGCTACACTTTATCACCTACCCAAGAAAGTGAAGGATGAGCGGATAGCCCAAGCCCTGGACCTAGTGGAGCTAAAGGAAAAACAAGACATATTGGTAAAGTATTACTCCGGCGGAATGCAACGCAGACTGGAGATAGCCAGAGGAATGCTGAACTCCCCCAGAGTTCTGTTCTTGGATGAGCCAACTTTGGGTTTGGATGTGCAGACGCGCAGGCTATTGTGGGATTATGCCAAGAGGTTGAACCAAGAATCAGGTACGACTATACTGCTAAACACTCATTATGTTGAGGAAGCGGACTATCTCTGCAATAGGGTAGCCATCTTGGAGCGCGGGAAGATCGCGGCGGTCGATACCCCTAAAGGATTGAAAGATTCGTTGGGCAGCAGTGTCCTTTCCATCAAGTTTCCCGAGGGGGCTCTGGCCAATGAGTTTGCTAGTTTGCTGAACGGAATGAGCTGGATCAGAAACATTCGCCGACATGACGGGCAACTGGAGTTGAGCGTAGGGGACAAAGGGATGAAGATACCCGAGGTGGTAAGACTGGCACGGCAACACGGATTTGTTATCTCCGCGATTGGAGAACACAAGCCAAGCCTGGAGGATGTTTTCCTGCACTATGTCGGGAAAAAGTTGCAGAGCAATGAACATGAATAGCGTAATAGAAACAGAGAACCTGACTAAAGAATTCGACGGCCTGGTAGCCGTTGATCATATTACCTTGAACGTTGGGAAGGGGGAGGTATTTGGCTTTCTTGGCCCTAATGGAGCGGGGAAGACCACAGCCGTGAAGATGCTCTGCACCATATTGAACCCCACTTCGGGCGCGGCCAAGGTCTGCGGACATGATATTGTGCGACAAAGGGATGAGGTCAGAGAGTGCATAGGGATTGTGTTTCAGGACAAAGCCATTGACACATTCCTGACTGGCAAGGAGAACTTGGATTTCCATGCCAGAATGTATCATCTGGATAGAAAGACTAGGGAAGCAAGGGTCACAGAGGTGCTGGACCTGCTGGATTTGAAGGGGAAGGAGAACATGAGGATCAGTGAGTGTTCTGGCGGCACCCAGCGCAGGTTTGAGGTCGCCCGAGGGTTTCTGAACCATCCGAAAGTCTTGTTTTTGGACGAGCCGACCTTGGGCCTGGATGTCCAGGCCAGGAGGAATCTCTGGGATTACATCAAGATGCTAAATGAAAAAGAGGGTATAACCATAATCCTGACTACTCACTATATGGAAGAGGCAGATTATCTCTGTCACCGAGTGGCTATTATAGACCACGGCCGCATAGTTGCCATGGATACACCGGAGAAGCTCAAACGGACAGTGGGTCTAAATTTGATTTCACTGCAAATAGCCCAGGATAGTAGTGGCAGCTTGGTTGATGCGCTAAAGCAGCTTGGCTGGATAAAGAAGGTTGAACCACGTGATGGCTCACTGGAGCTAAGTATCGATGGCGGTGAAGAAAAAATACCTGAGCTTATTGATTTTGCAGATAGCCGTGGACTTGTTATATCATCAGTCAAGTTGTATAAACCAAGTTTGGAGGATACCTTTTTGCACTATACCGGGAAGACCATAAGGGAGCAGGAAGGAAGTGTGATGGAAATATGGAAAGCATGGATGAGGAGGAGTGGAGGCAGGAGATAGCATGCGAGCAATCGGGATCCGGCGAATCATAGACCCGCTGCCGATTTATACCATGTGGCTGCGGGAGATGAAAAGATTTCTCAGGGTAAAGGCCAGGGTCGTTGGTTCGCTATTGATGCCCCTCTTTTTTCTGGCTTTTCTGGGGCTGCCTATGAGCTTCATGCCTGCCCGGCAAATACCGGGGCTGGAAGGCATAGGTTACCTTGACTTTCTCGCCCCGGGAATAGTGGGCATGACCCTACTATTTGCTGGTACCATGTCCGGGGCATCGGTTATCTGGGACAAAGAGTTTGGCTTTCTAAAAGAGGTCCTGGTAGCTCCCGTTAGTCGTTTTTCCGTCATATTGGGTCGAAGCCTTGGCGGCATGACCACAGCCATAATTCAAGCCCTCGTCATAGTGGGAATAGCTGTAGCCATGGGGGTTACATTATCCAGTGTGCCAGGGTTCCTTCTGGCCATAGTAATTATGATTCTGACCTGCGCCACATTCACGGGGTTTGGCTTGATCATTGCCACCAAGTTAGGCAATCTGGAAGGCTTTATGGCTATTATGAACCTAATAGTCTTTCCCATATTCTTCCTTTCCGGTGCCTTGTTCCCCGTGCAGTCTATGCCGTCCTGGCTAAGATATATAATGTATGTTGACCCTTTGACGTATGGGGTGGATGGTTTAAGGGGCACGCTTATTGGCATTTCCGCCTTTCCACTCTGGCTCGATTTCACGGTTCTTCTGATATTGTGTTTAGCTTTGGCAACATTAGGTTCCTACTTTTTCTCAAAGATGGAAGCTGACTAGGAGAAAACAGAACAAAAATTTGGACGAGGTGCAGCCAATTACCTTGAGTAATGAAGCTATCACGGATGCAGACAGCGTACAAAGGAGGTCTGTCAATCTCACCTAACCCTAGACCACTGGAGGTGTTTCATGTCGTTATCACCGGAAGAAAGGCGCAGAATCTACGAGGAAGAGAGAGCACGGATTGAGGCCGAGCAGAAACAACGGATGGCTGCGGCTGGTTCATCCACCGGACTGGATCCGAATGTCGCTGGATTGCTTTGTTACCTCGGAGGCTGGATTAGCGGTATTGTCTTTCTTGTAATCGAGCAGAAGAATAGATTCGTCCGCTTTCACGCTCTCCAGTCCATAGTCACATTTGCTGCATTGACTGTTGCCGGTGCTCTTCTAGGCTGGATACCCTATGCAGGTGTTGTATTCGGTATCATTATAGGCATCCTGGCCTTCGTCCTGTGGGTAGTTCTAATGGTCAAGGCTTACCAGGGTGAACTGTATAAGGTCCCGCTGGCTGGTCAGGTAGCCGAGGGATTACTGCCTGCGAACTGGGGTGTGGAAAAGCCTGAGACAGGGGAGGCACAAAAGACAGCTGAGGCCGCGAGCACGGAAGGAGCCAAGAAACCGGGAGAGCCCTTAGGGGCACAGTCTCAGCCCATATCACAAAAGGCTGAAGAGTTTGGAAAGCGAACAGAGGACTACTTCGCAAGGACCAGAGCCGGTAGGATTGCTGGCTACAGCGTCGCCATTTTCTTCAATGTGGTTTTTCTTATTTTCTTTTCCTTCTTCCACAGGTATATAGCCTGGTATCATGCTGAGCCGGACGGTGGAGTTACGAGATTGCCACTCCTTACCAATGATTATTTCACCTGGCTGCCGGTTCTGGCTACGGCATTGGCCATATCTATAGTTGCCCACATCATATTGATTATTTACGACAGATACTGGCTGCGGGAGGTTAGTTACGTTGTCCTCAACGCGATTGGCGCTGCGGTCGTCGCTAGGCTAATAGCGATATTTCCGTTTGATTTCAGTGTGATTCCGAATCTCACCGCTGCCGATATCATGCCCGTAGCGGTGACTATTGTGCTGGTCATCATCGCCGTTGGGTTGGGGGTCGGTGCGCTGGTTCGGCTCATAAAGTTATTGGTCGGTGTAACACAGTGAAGGCGAGTATCGACGAGACAGGTTCACATGTAGTGTAGAGACAGGGAGGCGATACTCCATTCTGTGCGGAGCCGGGGGCATCGGCAGCAACGAAATGCCCAAACTAGTACCGTTTGGCTTGCCGTGTAGACTTTACATTGCCTCGGTAATCGGGAGCGGTGATGTTGAATACCAAGCTTATCCTGGGGTCCACCATTCGTGAACTGATTCGTGGTTCAATCTCTTCTAAAGAAAGACAAGTAGTGATAACCATGGGCAACCGGGCGTTGTACCTGTAGTTTATCAATTGATATAGCTTCTCCTGAGCCCAAGGAGTGGTAGATTGTTCCCCGAAATCATCTAGTATCAACAACGGAGTTTCCTTAAGCTTCTCGAAGAACTCGTCATATGATATCTTACTGTCCGGGCTGAATGTAGAGCGCAAATGGTCCAGAAGCTCGGGAACGACCACAAATAAGACTGGCTTCCCCTGCGCCAACCGATAGTTGGCGATAGCCGCTGCTAGATGAGTCTTGCCACAGCCATTAACGCCTTGGAATATCAGCCAACCCTCCGGTGAGCGAGCGAATTCTTTCGCTCCGTTGAAGACCATACGCAAATTCTCACGCTGATCCGGGGGAAGATCCATCCTCTTATGGTCAAAATTATCAAAGGTCATATTTCGTAATAGCTCTAATTTTAGGCTACTCTTTGATTCTAGAGGCGTTCTTTGCTCAATCGTGTATACCCTACAGAATTCACTATCAATGAGATGACCGCGTAGGCGTTCGTCTATTCTTTCCAGAGGGGCATCGGTGGTGATTACCGCAGCCAGTCTGGTATTAAAGCGATGGTTAAGGAGTTGCTCCAGCTTTTCTTTAGCCCAGGCGGTAGCGCTTCCCAGAGTAAGGTCATCGAGCACCAACAGAGGTACGTTCTTTACTTGCTCAAACAGCTCGTCGTAGGTCGTGTCACTGTTAGGACTGAATGCGGAACGAAGGTGGTCCAAGAGGTCAGCGGCGGCAATGTAGAATACCGGCTCCCCTAACTTGAGACGGTGATTGGCGATGGCACAAGCCAGGTGTGTCTTGCCAGAGCCGGCGGGACCTAACAATACCAGCCAACCCTGGGGATTATCAGCGAAGGCTTTGGCAGCTTGGTAGACCTGAGCAAAACGGTCCTGGGAAATGGCGCCTGCTGCCTTTCCCCTAGGAGACAAATTGTCAAAAGTGAGCTGCGACAGGGAGCCCAAATTGCTGTATTTCCCTAGATACTCCGTTTTTTTCTTTCTCAGCTCCCCTTTACTGCAGCGACAGGGTACCACCCGACTGAAATCGACTTTTCCCGAGTCCAGAGCGGGATGGACGAAGCCTGCCCCTTTGCAGACAGGACAGATTTCAGCTATGCCTTCTTCCAAGGGAGGGACGTTATCTCTTGACGAGGTGTCCGTATCGGCCCTTGATGTATTTGTCGGGGTCAATCTTTTTAGTACTTCTCTTATGTTCTCCACTGTCTTTACCTTCGCTAGCCCATCTTTCGAGGATGCGAGCGATATATCTCCAACTGCGTTTGTTCAGCGCAACTGCTTCCTTAAAGGCTTCTTCAATCCATTGGGGTGGATAGGTCTTCTCCGCTTCCTTAAGTTCCTCAGCAATCATGGGCCCTATCATGCCGATATTCTGCTCGTAGAGGGCGAAGATGTTGATAGCCAGCGGCTGACGGCTATCAAAGGTCAGGGAATAAACATCCTCGAGCGCTCCATCTATATTTAAGGATGAGTGTGACAAAGCACCGTGCTCTACAGCGGAGTCCAGAGCCTGGCGAAGTGCCTCTTCGCCTAATTTGGCTGACAGACGGCAGCTTTCAGCTTGCAGCTCCCTGTAGGTAACCCCGATAGTATCGGGGTGAAGATGGTCTTGCTTTCGCAGGATAAGATAAGTCGCATATAACACTGCTTTGAGTTCAGCCAGGTCTTGAATTTTAGGCATCACGTGAGTAAAGAAAGAGTCAGGCAAGGATACAAAACCTGTTTCCCTTTGAGGCCTCGATAGTTGCCGGTCAGGCATCTTTTGATCCTTAACTAACCCCACATCAATTCACTTTCGCTAAACTGGTCACCGCGAAAATCACAAGATTTTCAGGGGTGGTTCAAGAGGCAGAAATCGGCTCTGCCTCTACGTTATCAAATTTAGTAATCCTTTCGAGGAAGCGCAGCTTTCTTTGTCCTAAAGGACCGTTGCGGTGTTTGGCTACTATAATATCGGCGATGCCACGGGGATAAGGTTCCGTTTCAATATCATGCACCTTGCTCCAATCTTCGGGAGAATAGTTAAGATCTTCGCGATGAATGAAGATGACCACGTCAGCATCCTGCTCGATGCTGCCAGATTCGCGCAGGTCAGAAAGCTGGGGCATATGAGAGGGGCGCGCTTCGATGGCCCGACTCAGCTGTGATAGAGCTAAGACAGGCACATTTAGTTCCCGGGCCAGGGTCTTCAGGGCACGAGTTATGTTGCTGAGCTCTTGGACTCGGGTTTCACTTCTGCCATCGCCCTGTATCAGTTGCAGATAATCAATGATAATCAAGTCGATGCCGCGTTCGAAGTGAAGTCGCCGTGCGTTGCTCCTGATATCTGGCACCCGAAGCTTAGGTGAATCATCAACATAGATTGGTGCCTCGGATAAGACACCGCTGGCTTCCATAATCTTTATCTCCTCCTTCTCACTGAAGCGCCCAAGACGGACCTTCCCAGAATCTACCCCGGCTTCGCTGGCCAGAAGCCTCTGCACCACTGCTTCTCTGGACATCTCCAAACTGAATAGCGCAATACAGGCCTTCTGGTTAACAGCGGCGTTTCTGCCAATATTCAGGGCCAAACTGGTCTTGCCCAGACTTGTCTTGGCGGCTAAAACGATTAAGTCAGTCCTCTGTAGTCCTCCCAAGAAATCGTCCAGGGCAGCAAACCCAGTCAAAATATGGGGTATTTCCCCTGCTCTAATCGTGGCAGATGGCCCCGCTTTGTCAAAATATTGACCTAGAGCCTCGCGAATCGGAACAAGGCCTCGCAGGCCCTGCCTGGTTCGCACCTTGAACAAGATGTCTTCTGCGTCGCTGAGGGTAGCCTCAATTTCCGGGCTCGCTTCATAACCTAGAGCTTCGATTTGTTTAGCAGCGGCGATTAGCCGGCGCATCATGGCCGCATTGGATACGATTTGAGCGTAATATTCGACGTGGAGAGATGTGGGCAGATTACTTATCAAATGGCTTAGGAAGGCAGCGCCACCAATTTGCTCCAGCTTGTCCTGACGCATTAGCTCATGAGCCACTGTAATCTGGTTTATCGCTTCATTAGGACGCTGGTAAAGAGAGAAGCAAGCTTGGTAAATTGCCCGATTTGTCTCCGAGAAGAAATCCTCGGGTTTGAGAGAAGCAGCCACTTTCAATATGGCCTCGGGGTCAATAAGCAGAGACCCAATTACTGCCTCCTCGGCTTCAATATCATGAGGTGGTAGTCTCTCCTCTGCCATGCCTACTCCTTCGCCTCCTCTTTTGCTTTTGCCTTCTTCCTTTTCCCTTTCGCTTCCGTTTTCTCTACTTTTTCTTCTGGCTCTTTCTGCTCACCCTCTTGTTCCTCGATAACCACCGTGATTTTTGGCTTAATGTCGCCCGCTAGCTTAACGACTACTTCATAGCTACCAGTCTGGTGGAAAGGTTTCTCAATATCTATCTTCTTTTTGTCGACAACGGAACCTATTGCCCCGCTCAGTTCTTCGGCCACGTCAGCAGCGGTAATAGAGCCAAACAAGCGCTCTCCGCCACCCAGGCGAGCTTTAAGGTGAATCTCCCTTCCCTCAATTTGCTGAGCCAGCTCTACTAGTTTCTCTTGGCCAATACTCTGCTCAAGTTTTTCCCTCTCCAGCCTGGATTCCACTTGCTTCGTGACAGCGGTGGTGGCTATTAAAGCTAACCCCCGAGGCAGCAGGAAATTCTTGGCATAACCCTTGCTCACATCCTTTATCTCTCCAGCCCTTCCCTTTCCGGGGACATCTTCTAACAAAACAACTTTCATACAACTCCTCCCCAGCACTGGGAGTGCCAAGTGCTGGTCAAAATGATAGAAATTTCGCTGCTGATATGGCAGCAGTAGCACCATCTCCGGCCGCAGTTATGGCCTGCCTGGCTGAATTATGGCGCACATCTCCAGCGGCAAATATTCCCGGGACCTTTGTTTCCATGAGTTCATTGGTAACTATGTAGCCCTCTTCGTCCAGAGGCAGCAATCCCCGCCACTGGGCACTATTGGGCTTCGAGCCGATAGCCACGAAGATACCGGCTGCCTCTAACATCGATATTTTAGCATCTTTGGTGTTTCTTAGCAGTAGTTGCCTGACAGCCGCATCGCCTTCAATTTGGGTTACTATAGTATCCCAAATAAACTCTATCTTGGGTTCGGCCATAGCCCTTTCCTGAAGTACCTTACTGGCTCGAAGCTGGTTGCGACGGTGGACGACCTTCACTGAGGAAGCAAATTTGCTCAGGTAGATCGCCTCACTCATAGCGGTATCGCCCCCGCCTATTACAGCCACTGTTTGATCTTTGTTAAACAAAGGGCCGTCACAAGTAGCACAATAGGAAACCCCCCTGCCCACAAATTTATCTTCCCCAGGCACGCCTAGCTTGCGAAACTTTGACCCAGAGGCGACGATTATCGACTCAGCTATAAAATCGCCTTCGCTGGTGCTAACCAGATTATGCCTATGATCTGGCACCACGCTGGTAGCCTCGGCTAGCAAGAGTTCCAATCCATAGCCAGTGGCTTGCTGGTGGATGAGCTTTGCCAACTCAATACCCGAGATACCCGCGGGAAAACCAGGGTAATTCTCCACTTGCTCAGCATAGGTTATTTGCCCGCCGATTACTGCCTCCTCAATAAGCAAAGCGTCAAACCTGGAGCGGGCGCAATATAACCCGGCGGTGAGCCCCGCCGGCCCACCACCAATGATAACTACCTGGTGGCTCCTGCTGGAATTGCTTCCTTTCACTAGCAATGACCTTGCTTTAATTTGTAGCTGTTCCGGCTGGGACTCACACCCTCCTCAGCTCAGCAAACGTTGCCCTCCAGAGATTTGAGCATTTTGATTCAGGGGACAAGATTCGCGCTAATTATACCATCGTTTCCTGTTTATGGACTGGCAATGCCCACCCTAGTCACGGTGGAACTCTTGTCTAATCTTATCAAGCGTTCCTGGCTGCAGAATATCAGCCACAGTCATTGCCATCGCCTTTGCTGAATCTATCAAGCCTTGGTGTCCTGCGTCAGAGACAGCAGCGGCCGCAAACTCTGGCGTATGCATCAATACCTCAGGAGAGGCAATAGCTATTGCTGGATGTATGCTGGACGCCACTTGACTGACATTTCCCATATCGGTGCTGCCAAGGCCAAAACGAGGATCGAAGGCTTCTACCTTGCGTCCCAAGGATTCTAGGTTCTGTTTAAATAACCCGGCCAAACTCATATTGTTTTTCATCGGAGCATAAGTCCTATCTCTCCACTTGTATTCTAATTTTGCCCCGGTGGCTACAGATGCTCCTGTAAAGCAGCTCAAAACCCTATCCTTTAGTTCAGAAAGGTAGTCATTATCTAGAGCACGTATCAGAAACACAGCAGCGCTGTGAGCAGGCACTATATTAGGCGCTTCACCGCCATCAGTGATTATGCCGTGGATGCGAGCATCCCCCCTTATGTGTTGGCGCAGCGAATTTATCGAGGTGAAAGCCAAAATCATAGCGTCAAGAGCATTTATGCCTTTGTGCGGTTGGCCAGCGGCGTGAGCCGGTCGACCGAAGAATTCCACTTCCAGCGAGCTGCAGGCAAGCGCCTCTTGGGTTGACATGTTTCTTGTATCAGGATGTACGATCATAGCCACATCTATTTCTTTGAAAACCCCTGCTTTGACCATGTCGATCTTACCACCAAAGCCTTCCTCTCCAGGAGTGCCCAGAACCACGACACTTCCTCCTAACTGGTCAATGATATGTTTACTGGCAACACCGGCACCAACTGCCGAAACACCTATGATATTGTGTCCACAGCCATGTCCTATTTTGGGCAAAGCGTCATATTCGGCAAGCAGGGCGACTCTTGGGCTGCCTTGGCCGTACGTAGCTCGAAAGGCTGTGGGCAGGCCGGCAATGCCCCGTTCGACATCAAATCCGTTGTCTTCGAGGTAGCTAGCTAGCCAAGCCGATGCCTTCTCTTCCTTGAAGCCCAACTCGGGGTTGTCATGAATACTCAAGCTCAACTGAATAAGTTGCTGCCTCTGTGATTCGACGCTGCCTTTTGCCTGTAGCTTAAGTTTTCCTGTCCCCAAGATTGCCTAGCACTCCCCTCTGTCACCCTGAGCGAACCGAAGAATCCAAATTTTGCCCAATGTGATAGAATAAGCGTTTGCCACTTCTAACTTGAACCTCTTAATGATAGTTATTATACTTTGTGCCTGGTCTAAATTTCTAGGTATGGCGAATGAACAGAGAACGTTTGAAAGCTTTGATGAACGTGACTCAGTTGTTGAGAGAGCCCGTCGGCTCGAGCCAAAGTTATGATATCAGTGGGATACTTGGTGACGAGATGGAAGGTTCTGTTGAAGGAACGGCAAAGATGGTTCGTATCACTCGGGGAGTCCTGGTTCAGTGTGAATTAAATGGTCAAGTAAAACTCATATGTAGCCGCTGCCTCGATGTATTCTTGTGTCCGATAAGTTTCAGTGCAGAGGAAGAATTTGTTCCGATATCTGATGTGTCTGGTGATTTGGCAATCTCTTCAGCGGGACAATCAGAGGAGTTTACTATTGACGATAAAAATATGATTGACCTGGGCGAGTTAATACGGCAATATGTATTGCTAAATCTACCCATGAAAGCCCTGTGCCGCCCCGACTGCCCAGGGATAAGGGAGGAGAATTCAAATGCCGCCACTACCTAAGAAGAAAACCTCGAAAGCGCGCCGGGGAAAGAGGCGCAGTCATCTTAAATTGACCCCGCCGGCCTTGGATGTATGTTCGCACTGCCACAGTCCTAAGTTACCGCATCATGTTTGCCCTACCTGTGGTTGGTACAATGACAAGGAAGTAATCGAAGTCAAGCCCGCCAAGAAATAGTCCATATGGCTGAGTTATCCAAGGCAGCTTATGTTTTCCCAGGGCAAGGATCCCAGAGCGTAGGCATGGGGCTGGACCTATATAAGAGCCATCATCCAGCCAAGGAAGTGTTCGATGAAGCTGATGCTTCTTTGGGCTTTTCCCTCTCTCGTTTGTGCTTCGAAGGCCCAGACGAGGAATTGACAAAGACGCACAACGTCCAGCCGGCGATACTGGTCGTCAGCATTGCCTGTCTTAAAGCGCTTGAAAATGCAGCCATAGCCGACTTCCCATCCCCTGCCTTTGTGGCCGGACATAGTCTGGGTGAATATACTGCGCTAGTAGCGGCCGGTGCGCTGGGTTTGGCTGATGCTGTTTTGCTTGTCCGGGAAAGAGGGAGACTAATGTATGAGGCTGGCCTAAAGAATCCTGGGAGTATGCTAGCTGTAATAGGACTTGATGAGGAAACGGTCAAAGACGTATGCCTGCAAAGCCGAACCGAGATCTCTAATATAAACTGTCCCGGGCAGATTGTGGTTAGTGGTGCTGTCCAAGCTCTGGCTGAAGCTAGCAAATTAGCCAAGACAAGAGGTGCTCGCGCTGTTATTTCTTTGAAGGTTAGCGGGGCTTTTCATTCCGCCCTGATGGAGCCGGTCATAGCTGAATTCGCCAGAATTGTCTCAGAAGTTCGGTTTCGATTGTCGGCTATTCCTGTAATATCCAATGTAACTGCTCGACCGTTAACTGATGTTGATTCGATAAAGAAAGAATTGGTGAAGCAACTTCGCAATTGCATCCAATGGCAAGGGTCGGTGGAATATATGATGCACAACGGAGTCGCTACCTTTTATGAGATAGGTCCCGGGAGAGTACTCAGTGGTCTAATCAGGCGAATCAATTCAGAACTCCAAGTTTTTAATGTAGCGGGGATTGAGGATATCGCACAGCTAGCAGGTAAATAGGATCTGACTAACCAGTATCGTGTGAGAGATTCGTCTTGCTCTTTCCCCGAAAAACTGTAAGATTCTTCAAAGTGAGTGGATAATGGCTGGGGTCCGACGAAAGGCGAGAATCGCCGCTCTTCAGGCGCTCTACGAGCTTGATTGTACGAGACATAAGGTAGGGGAAACATCGTCTCGCTTGAGAGCCGGCGAAACACTGGCTCAGGAAGCACTTGGCTTTAGTGATGAGCTTGTGAATGGTGTGCTGCAGCACAAATCTGAGCTGGATGCTCTTATCAAAAGAATCGCCCCAGCCTTTCCTATAGAACAGATGTCTATCATCGATAGGAATATCTTGCGCCTGGCCATTTTTGAAATCTTGTTTGGTGTCAAGACTCCCATCAAGGTAGTCATAAATGAGGCTATAGAGCTAGCCAAGACTTTTGGCAGTGAGTCTTCTTCACGGCTGGTAAACGGAGTTCTCGGGGTAGTAGCAAGAGAACGCGACCAAGGACGGAAAGATGGTAAAAGAGCTGAAGAAGGCTGAAATCCCGGGAACACCAAGGCAGTTTGCTATTTTCGCTGTCATTGTTGTAGCAGTTGCATTCCTGTGCTACTGGGGGCTACGAGATATCCATCAAACCTTGGCATCTGCCGTCTGTATAGCTTTGGTTGTGGGCACTTTAATGTTCTGGAGATTCAGGGTGGCCATAGCTTTTATAGCTATAGTGGTTTTACTTGTCACGCGGACGGTGGACTTGGGGCACGCCATAGAATTCATGAATTTGGATGTTATTGTTTTTCTGATAGGCATGGCAGTGATAGTCGCCCTTCTCCGAGATACCGGCTTCTTCCTTTGGCTGGGCACAAAGATGATCAAACTTGCCAAATATGAGTCGAGGAGGATAATGATTGCTCTCTTGTTTCTTTCGGCGGTGATGGCTGCCTGTGTAGACGAAGTAACTTCTATACTTTTTATGACAGCACTAGTATTCGAGCTTTGCGAACGTTATAAGGTTAACCCTGTGAATTATGTTATATCGGTGGTGCTGGCCACAAATATCGGGAGTTCCTGGACTGTTCTGGGGAATCCCATTGGAATATTGCTGGCACTCAGAGCTGGATTGACCTTTGAAGACTTCATGCGATGGTCCTTTCCAGTCAGTCTGATTGGCCTTGTTTGCCTCGTAGTTATAGTACTGGTGTGGCAACGTAGTGACCTCAAACTGCTTAAGACCAAGATCGATGCCCAGTTGGAAAGCGGCACCGCTACTTTGGATGAATGGGCTGAGGTAAGAGATAAGGCCTTTCTCAAGAGGGGAATCGCGCTGTTTCTAGGGGTGGTGATCTTTCTGGCTTTGCACTATCGCCTTGAGCTGCTATTTGGCTTGGGAAGGGATACACTTCTTGTGGCTACTTCAATAACAGGCGCCGGGATTGCTATGCTCTGGAAAAGAGACAAGGCTGAGGAATATTTGGAGAGAGGTGTCTCGCGGGGGACATTAGTATTCTTCATGTTCCTCTTCTCTGTGGCGGGCTCTCTTGCCTATACCGGTGTTACCGGCAAGATCGCAGGTGTTGCCACGGGGCTAATGGCTAGCCCGGTGTTACTCACCATAATCATAGCGCTGGGGGCTGCTTTTGGATCAGCGGCGCTGGATAACGTGGTCTTGGTAGCCGCACTTATCCCCGTAGTTCAGGCTTTGGGAGCGGCTGGGGTTAGTAATTTTCCCATTTGGTGGGCATTGCTTCAAGGGGCGTGCTACGGTGGCAACATCACAATGGTTGGCTCTACAGCTAACATTGTGGCTCTGGGTATGCTGGAAAAACGGACAGGTTATCGTATGACGTTCCGCAAGTGGATTCTAATTGGCCTGGCCGGCGGGCTGTTGCCTTTGTTTGTTGCTCAAGCACTGTTGCTTGTTCAACTGCCCCTTATGCCTTGAATCCAGCTTTAAACTGGTAACTTCTTAATGAGGATAAAGAAAGGCTTGCCTTTCTTGCCAAGTTTTGCTACTTTGACTATCCTGTTTTGGACTGCGATACTGACCTAGCGGGGGAAATTTCTCGGAGCAAATGTCGGAACCTTTTTCTGGAAAGGCTTGCTTTTGGGGGTGGGATTTGTTATACTTCGCACCCGTGCTTGAATCTTCTTCACGGAGAAAAAGGGTGGTTACAATCCTTATTGCGGGCCACCTTTTTTGCGGCTAATTCTCATCAGTGGAGGTAAATGTCAAAATGGAAGTACTAAGTCCTTATAAAGAAGCTGCAGATGTAATACTTGAAGCCGGTGGTGAACCTCTCAAATTGTGTTACCAGTGTGGTCTTTGCACAGGTATCTGCCCCTGGAACATGGTTCGAAGTTTTCTGGTTCGTCGCATCATGCATGAAGCTCAGCTTGGGGCAACAAATTTTGGCAGCGAGGATGTTTGGACTTGTGTCACTTGCCGGGCTTGTGTCCAGCGCTGTCCTCGAGGTGTCGAAATAATAGATGTCATGAGGGCGGTGCGTCGAGCTGTGGCTAGCTTAGGCTTAGGTATCGTTCCCGACGCTTTGAGAATTTCAGCCAAAAACATCGCCGGTGTAGGTAATCCACTTGGTGAAGCACCGGAAAAGCGAAATGACTGGGCCAAAGACCTTAAGGTTAAGAATTTTGCTTCGGGTACCGAAATACTCTATTTCCCTTGCTGTGTTCCGTCCTATGACGCTGATGTAAAGACAGTAGCGCGATCCTCAGTCACAATCTTCAATAAGCTTAAGATTAATTATGGCCTTATAGGCACTGAAGTAAAATGCTGTGGCGAGTCAATTAGAAAAGCCGGGCACGAAGATACCTTTCAAAGTCTAGCCAAAAACAATATTAATCTCTTTGCCAGTAATGGTGTCAAAACTGTGGTAGCGGCCTCTCCACACTGCTATCACACCTTTAAGAATGAGTATCCTGAGCTTGGAGGCAAATTTGAGGTAATTCATATCACTCAATATCTGGCTTCACTTATCGAGCAAGGGAAATTGAAGCTATCCAAAGAGGTAAACAAGAAAGTAATCTATTCCGACCCCTGCTATCTAGGGAGACATAATAGTGTGTACGACGAGCCCAGAAAAGTATTACAAAGCATCCCCGGCTTGGAGTTACTAGAATTCCCCGATGCGCGTGAAGAAGGTCTTTGTTGTGGCGGTGGCGGTGGTAGAATCTGGATGGATACCCCGAAAGGGGAAAGATTCTCTGACATAAGGGTGGAGCAAGCTGCTGCAAAAGGCGCTGATGTAATAGCTCTGGCCTGTCCCTATTGTTTCCTCAACTATAGGGACAGTGTGCTCTCTATGGGCAAGGCAGAGACTATGCAGGTCAGGGATGTCGGTGAGCTTGTTGCTGAGGCAATGTCAATATAATAGTGGAGGAGCGAGCGAAAATGGAAAAAGTAAAAATTGGCGTTTATGTTTGCCATTGTGGGACAAACATAGCTGGCACGGTTGATGTGGAAGAGGTAGCCAAGTATGCTGAAACCTTGCCCTACGTGGTGGTTGCCCGTCACTACCCATATACTTGCTCTGATCCAGGGCAAGAGCTCATCAAAAAGGATATTAAGGAGCTGGGGGTGAACAGGATTGTGGTAGCCTCCTGCTCCCCTCGCCTTCACGAAAAGACTTTCCAAGGAGTGCTCCGCGAAGCCGGGTTAAATCCTTATCTATTCCAGATGGCTAATATCCGGGAGCAGTGCTCGTGGCTTCATGAGCCGGGCCCCGAGCTTACTGAGAAGGCCAAGAGGATGGTTGGGGCAGCGGTGAACCGGGTAGCCCGACATGTACCCTTAGAGATCCGCGCGGTGCCAATCTTCCCGGCTACTCTTGTTGTTGGCGGTGGCATTGCTGGTATGCAAGCTGCCCTGGAGATCGCCAACTCAAATCACATGGTTTATATCGTAGAACGAGAACCTAGCATCGGGGGGCATATGGCGCAGTTTGACAAAACCTTCCCGACATTGGATTGCGCCGCTTGCATTCTTACACCAAGGATGACCGAGGTTTCCCGTCACCCTTTCATCAGAATCTTAACTTATAGTGAGGTTGTGGCGATTTCTGGCTACGTAGGTAACTTCAAGGTCAAAATTAGGAGAAAGCCGCGCTATGTTGATGAAGGTAAATGCATTGGTTGTCTCGTCTGCCAGGAGAAATGTCCCTGGACAGCATTAAGTGAATTTAATGCTGGTACAGGCAAGCGCAAGGCGATTTACACGCCGTTCGCTCAAGCAGTGCCAAACATACCAGTCATTGATACGGAACACTGTGCCTACTTCCTCAAAGGAAAATGCCGTGCTTGTGAGAAATTCTGCGATGCCAACGCAATCAATTTCGAGCAGAGCGAGCTCGTTTTTGAGCTGGAGGTGGGCAATATCATTATGGCTACAGGATTTGACACTTTCGAGGCTTCCTCCGTCCCGCAGTATGGCTATGGGCGTTATCCTAATGTATTCACTAGTATTGAGTTTGAGAGGCTGTGTAGCCCGACCGGTCCCACTGAAGGACATATAATCCTTGCTGATGGGCGGCAGCCTGAGAGCGTGGCAATTGTCCACTGCGTTGGCAGCCGTGATAAGAACTACAATGAGTATTGCTCCCGTGTTTGCTGTATGCATGCTCTTAAATATTCCCACTTAATTAAAGAAAAAACCAATGCCGAGATTTATCAGATGTATATTGACATGCGCTGTTTCGGCAAGGGTTACGAGGAGTTTTATAACCGTATCTCGAATGAGGGTGTTAATTTCATTCGGGGAAAAGTAGCCAAAGTTACTGATGAAGCCATAGCTGAGGAAGAGAAAGGGAAACTGATTGTCCTTGTTGAGGATACTCTACTAGGAACTATGCTCCGTGTTCCCGTGGATATGGTTATCCTGTGCATTGCTCTGGAGCCGCGTAAAGATGCCAATGAAGTAGCCCAGCTTTTCCATATCGGTCGGAGTGCCGATGGCTTCTTCCTGGAAAGGCATCCCAAGCTTGATCCCGTGGCAACGATGTCCGAAGGCATCCTCATCGCCGGCTGTTGTCAAGGTCCTAAGGATATCCCGGACAGCGTAGCTCAGGCTTCAGCTGCAGCAGCTCGGGCTTTAGCAATGATTGCTCGGGGGAAGATAGAGGTCGCAGCAGTAACAGCCTCTATTGATGAAACCAAATGCTCCGGGTGTAGAATCTGTAATCTTCTCTGCCCGTATGATGCCATATTCTTTGACGAAGAAACCAAGGTATCGCGAATCAATGAAGTCCTATGCCAGGGCTGTGGTGTGTGCGCTGCGGCTTGTCCAAGCGGTGCCATTACTCATAACTATTTCACCGCCGACGAGATTGAGGCGGAGATAGAAGGAGTGTTAGCATGAGTTTTGAACCGAAGATCGTTGGCTTTCTGTGTAATTGGTGCTCTTACGCCGGAGCTGACCTGGCCGGAATTTCACGACTGAAATGTGCCCCTAATGTCCATATTATTCGCATGATGTGCAGTGGGGGAATAAGTCCATTCTTTATTTTGAAAGCCTTAGAAGCAGGGGCTGATGGCGTGCTTATCTGCGGGTGCAACCTTGGTGACTGCCACTATCGAGAAGGTAACTACAAGACAATACGGCGCATGACATTGCTTAAGAAAGTGTTGGGACAGCTCGGCATTGAACAGGAAAGAGTGCAGTTGCACTGGGTATGTGCTTCTTGTGGCGACGAATTTGTTGATGTCGTCAATAGGATGACCGCTGATATAAAGGAACTGGGACCGTCACGGCTAGGGGTAAAGAGTCGTGATTTGACTCGATAGGAAGAAAGAAGTACACTTACGGCGAAATTAGAAGAAAGACGAAAAGGAGGATAATATGCCAAAGTGGCAGTGTGTGGAATGCGGATACTTTGTTCAAGAAGCAAACAGGCCGCCAGATGTTTGTCCCAGTTGCTCCTTGAGGTGTAGTTTTACCGACGTTACCTGCTATCGACCGGAATGCGGCGGCCCGGTCAATCCCGATCCGTCAGTAATGAAAACAGTCACTAGCAAAAGTATAGCGCCGCCACTTCGTCCCACTGCGGCAAAAGAAGAGACTCACGAAGCGGACATCGTTTACGGCGAAAAGGCCAGGATGGCCACTTTGTTCCATGGGGTCGGTGAAGAGGCAATGAAGAAAATACTAAGCATCGGTGAAATGATGGTCTGTGAGCCAGGCACTGTCCTGTTTAGAACAGACGATGATGCTACGACAATGTATTTCATTCAATCGGGGAGAGTTGCTGTCCGGGTTAAGGAAGGCGAGACGGAAAAGACAGTCTATACCGCCTCCGAAGGCGACGTCCTTGGCTGGTCGACAGTTGTGCTCCCCTATCAGCGGACTGCCACGGCTGTCGTGGTGGAGAAGGCTAAAGTTGTTGCTATCGACACGAACAAATTCCAGAATTTCTGCGATAAGAATGCTGCTATGTGCTACCGGGTGGCACAAAATCTCAACCGGGCTGTGATCGCCAGGCTGAGGTTTGCTAAAGCCTCGGGAGTTGAAGAGGTATATGGATAAGCCGAGGGGTTAAAGGAGTTGTACTTTGCTTCCTTTGTTTATTAAGTGAGGGGCAGCGAGGAAGAGATTACTAGCTGCCTCTTTTTATGCCCGTTTGGACATTGTCGAACTTTAGGCTGTTGCGGTAATATAGCCAGATTGATGGTGATATGAAATGGAAGACATAAGAACCGGGGTTTATATCTGTCATTGCGGACTGAATATCGCAGGCACAGTTGATGTGGAAGAAGTAGCCAACTATGCTGGAACTCTGCCCGCTGTAGTGGTAGCTCGTCATTATCACTATATGTGTTCCGACCCCGGCCAGGCACTTATAAAAGATGACATCAAGAACCTTGGTGTTAATCGGGTGGTAGTAGCTTCCTGTTCTCCTCGAATGCATGAGCCCACTTTCCGTCGAGCATGCCAGGATGCTGGGTTAAATCCTTATCTCTTTGAGCATGCCAATATTAGAGAACATTGCTCCTGGGTTCATGATGACAAGCGATTAGCCACTGAGAAGGCTAAAGATTTGGTTCGGGCCGCAGTAAGGAGGGTTTCCTTTCACGAGCCTCTAGAGATCAAAGAGAGACCGCTTAATCCCAATGTTCTGGTCGTTGGCGGTGGCATCGCCGGCATACAAGCGGCATTGGACATTGCCAATGGTGAGCATAGGGTGTATCTGGTGGAAAAGGAACCAGCAATCGGTGGACACATGGCTCAGCTTGATAGGACGTTTCCCACATTGGATTGCTCTGAGTGCATTCTCACCCCGAAGATGACCGAAGTAGGGCAGCATCCGTTCATAACGCTGTTGGCCTATAGTGAGGTAGAGGAGGTTGTGGGCTCAGTAGGCAACTTCAAAGTCAGGGTGAAGAAGAAAGCCCGCTACGTGGATGAGGAGAAATGCACTGGCTGTGGCGTCTGCGAGGAAAAGTGTCCTTGGAAGGTGGACAGTGAGTTTGAGATGGGTCTAGGCAAGAGAGGAGTAGTCTATGTTCCGTTTGCTCAAGCCATTCCCCATGTGGCTACCATTGACAAAGAACACTGTGTTTACTTTTTGAAAGGCAAGTGTCGGGCTTGCCAGAAGTTCTGCGATGCCAAAGCTATTGACTTTGAGCAGAAGGATGAAATTGTAGAGCTAGAGGTAGGCTCAATTATCCTTACCACTGGCTATGACATTTTCGATACTAGGCGTATACAGCAATATGGTTATGGGAAGTACGATAATATCTTGACCGGCCTTGAGTTCGAGAGAATGACCTGTGCTGCAGGACCAACTGAAGGAAAAGTGCTGCTTAAGAATGGTCAGCAACCTGGAAGCGTGGCAATCATCCACTGTGTTGGCAGTCGGGATGAAAACTATCATGAGTATTGCTCTCGGGTTTGCTGCATGTATGCCCTTAAATATGCCCACCTCATAAAAGAGCTTACCAAAGCTGAAGTATATCAAATGTATATTGACATGCGTTGCTTCGGAGAAGGATTTGAAGAATTTTATCGGCGCGTTTGCGATGAAGGAGTTAACTTTATTCGTGGCAAAGTAGCTAAAGTTACCGATGTGGCACTAACTGAGGATGAGCAAGGAAGATTGATTGTCGCTGCTGAGGATACTCTTCTGGGCAGAATGATTCGAGTTCCCGTAGATATGGTAATTTTGTGCCCAGCTTTGGAGCCTCGCTCTGATGCTGATGGTATTGCCAAGCTATTCACCATCAACCGCCGGGCGGACGGCTTCTTTATGGAAAGGCATGTGAAACTTGACCCGGTAGCTACAGCTACAGAAGGGGTGTTCATCGCTGGTTGCTGCGAAGGTCCCAAGGACATTCCTGATACAGTAGCTCAGGCGTCAGCTGCCGCTGCTAAAGCTCTGTCAGTGATAAGTAGAGGCCGGGTTGTGATTGAGCCTACCACAGCCCAGGTGAATGAGGTCTTGTGCCAGGCTTGTGGACGGTGCGAAGAGATTTGTGATTTTCACGCCCCCAAGATTATCAGCAAGGATGGACTTAGAGTCTCCAGCGTTGACGCGGCATTATGCAAGGGCTGCGGGGCTTGCGCTGTTGTTTGCCCCACCGGTGCTATGTCAGTAAGGCATTCCACCCGAGAGCAAATAAAAGGAATGGTCGAGGCGTTATTAGAGGTGTAGCATGGCTGAATTTGAACCTAAGATCATAGCTTTTTGCTGCAACTGGTGCACCTATGCTGCCGCGGACATTGCTGGAACAAGCCGCATTCATTACCCGGCTAACGTGCGTATTGTCAGAGTGATGTGCAGTGGAACGGTGGATCCCATATACATTCTCAGAGCCTTCGAAATGGGTGCCGACGGGGTTTTGGTTGCTGGCTGTCATGAAGCAGATTGCCATTACCTTAATGGCCCTCTAAAGTGCGATGCCATGTTTGAGAAAATAAAGAAAATGGTCAACACGCTTGGCTTGGAAGGTGAACGTCTGAGGCGGGAGATGATTGCCGCCGCTGAGGCGCCAATATTCGCCCACGTAATTGAAGAAATGGTCGAGCAGCTTAAGAAACTAGGTCCTTCACCTCTTCGGGAAGGAGTCAAGGTTTGAATCTGGAAGATATCATTAATAAAACGAAGACCTATTACTGTCTGGAATGTGGCAAGTGTACAGCCGTTTGTCCCGTTTCAAGGCATAATTCTAATTTCTCGCCGAGGCTGATGCTAGAAAGAGCCCTGATGGACTCCGAGGGTGAATTAATTCACGACCGAGAGCTTTTTTCCTGTCTTACTTGCTACGCTTGCTCTCATCTATGCCCGTCAGAGGTTGATTATCCCGTGTTCACGCAAAAGGTGAGGAGTCTGGCTTCTAGCCAGGGTGAGCATGGCGATTGTGCTCACTCAGGGACCCTTCTTTCCCTAATGAGACTCATGTCTCGCCCCAATATCAAGCAAAGACGGCTGGATTGGCTTGATGGTTGTCACACTTCAGAAAAGAGCGAGATATTGTATTTTGTGGGCTGCGCGCCTTATTTTGAGCCAATTTTCGAAGACATTGAGGTCAGCCCGGTGAATGTGGCCAGAAATAGTATCAGAATACTTAACGCTTTGGGGATAGAGCCTATGCTGCTTCCCAATGAGAGATGCTGTGGACACGACCTCCTGTGGACCGGCGATGTGGAGACGTTTAAGAAGCTGGCTCAGTTCAATGCCGAAATGATAAAGGAATCCGGTGCCAAGAAGATAGTTTTCTCCTGCCCTGAAGGCTATCGGACGTTCAAGATTGACTATCCTCAGTATGTGAAGCTTGACTGTGAGCCAGTGCATATCACTGAGCTTTTGGCACAAAACCTGTCTAAACTGTCATTGCGACCCCGAGCAAAACGAGAGGGAAGCAATCCTGAGGTAAAAAAGGTAACTTATCAAGACCCTTGCCGACTGGGAAGGCATCTGGGGATTTATGAACCGCCCAGAGAGCTAATAAAGGCTATACCGGGGATAAAGCTAGTTGAGATGGAACATAGCGGTGACGAGAGCATCTGCTGCGGCACCAGTGTCTGGACTAACTGCAGCTCTTGCTCCAAGGAAATAAGAATAGAGCGACTGTCTGAAGCCAAGGCTACTGGCGCTGAGTTGATGATTACTGCTTGTCCCAAATGTCAGATTCATTTCAAGTGCGCTATGGTGGATAAAGGTGCCGAGAAAGGTGCTGATGTAAAGATGGAAGTTATGGATTTGGTAAATCTGGTGGCCAATGCTATGGAGACCCAAGAATGAATAGAGAAAACGGACGTAAATCGGTCTTAGTAATCGGCGGAGGCATAGCTGGGATTCAGGCTTCACTTGACCTGGCTAATATGGGATTCAAAGTGTACTTGGTGGAAAAGTCGCCCAGCATCGGGGGAAGAATGGCACAACTGGATAAGACCTTCCCCACTAATGATTGTGCCATGTGTATCCTTGCTCCCAAGATGATTGAGGCCAATTCCCACCACAATATAGAGCTCTTAACTTATTCCGAAGTGGAAAAAGTCTCGGGAGGAATAGGGAAGTTCAAGGTCAAGGTAAAGAAGAAGGCGTCCTTTGTTGATTGGAACAAATGTACGGGGTGTGGCCTCTGTACGGAGGGATGCCCCGTCATTATACCGAACGAATTCGATCAGGGCATTGGAACAAGAAAGGCCATATACCTGTTCTTTCCACAGGCTGTTCCCAAGAAATGTGTTATAGATAAAAGAGAAGAGCGCCTCTGCAAAGCGGCCTGCATGGATGCTTGTCCCGTCCATA
>JAOUDT010000047.1 GCA_029859145.1 Dehalococcoidia bacterium | reverse complement strand
AGTAGGATAGACAATGGGTGAATTTGAGATCGCAGCATATGTTTCCCACATTGAGGCGAATCGCTCGGTCAAAGACGCTTTAATGCAAATTCTGAGGACACGCCGACCTCCCTACCGCATCTCCGTAACCGACCTGCTCAACCTCAAACAGGCTTACTTCAGGAGAAAGTATCCAGAAGTCACCCCGACTCTGGAGAAACAACAGCTCATGTGGGCCGGCACAGGCTTCCACAAGACCTTCGGCTCAGCTGTATCGAGCGAAGAATATCTGGAACAATTTGTGGAGGCCGAGGGCATTGTCGGCAAGATTGACATCTACGAAAAGATCCCCGTGGAAGTCAAGACGACATCAACGCCTCTAGACACGAAGGACTTGCTGCAGTACAGGCCGACCTACGTCGAGCAACTGGGCATGTACTGCGCTATGGTCAATGCCTACGACGGAGAAATCATCATCTATCAGCGCCCCACGGCGGAATCGCCTTCGACTTCTCCTCTGGTTGTCTATCACGTTTCCTTTCCCAACCTGGAGGCAATCAGAGAGGAAATGCGGCGGAGACGAGACCTCCTTGTGCAAGCACTCATCGACAACGACCCCAGCAATCTTCCCGTTTGCCCGTGGTTCAACAAGCAGTGCGATTACTCGCAGGTATGCGACTGCGCAACCACATCGGTGCCAGCCTCATACGAGATAGCTGACCTAGCCAGGGAAATCCGCGTCGACAGCACGACCTGCGAGCAGCTGCTGAGTAAAATGGCTGGGGTTCAACCATCTCAACTGTTTGGCATCAACGATATTGTCTTTCCGCGCAAAGCATATTTTGACCGTCTCAAGCTGCAGGAAACTGCTCTGCGCGAAGAAGTCCGGGAGGAGAAGGAGGAGTATCTTCGTTCCATGGACGAGCTCGGCTTCCTCGATGCCCTCCGCGATTCACTGCGTTATGGCGCCCCGGGCGAAGCGCAAAGGATTCCGGTGAAGCACGCGCCACTAGCCGACCTGGTCCAAACCTGGCAGAACTTGCCCACTATCCTACGCGGGCCGAAATTATCTTCGCTCGTGGAAAGAGAACGCTTGCCGCGCATGTTTCCTCACTATTTCCTACGGCTGGGATTTGACTGTGCCCTAACAGAGAACACAAAAGGCAGGCTACTCCTTTACTATGTCAGAGTTCCCAGAGAGGATGCCAAACTGATGGTCTATGATATAATCTTCAAGAATTTGAATACTGTCAAAGCCGAAGCGTTGCGCCGACTCGGCCTTTTGCAGAAGGCGACGTCACCATTACAGCTTCCCAAATGCCCCTCCTGGATGTGCCCCTACTGTAGCTACAGACTTGAATGTGGCGAGGCATAACACAAGTGTGAATTTAACAGACATGTGGTCTGTCAAATGGCTCGAAGACAATTCTCTACAAAGCTAATTCACGTTGCCAATAGGCAAAAAAGGAGGTAATAGCATGAGTCTGTCTGACGAACAGAAAATTGTGTCTATAATGAAGGACAATTATCTCTATGCGAATCTTGCCACCTGTGATGGTGACCAACCAAGAGTCCGCATAGTATCGCCGGTGGTCGAAGATGATATGTCTCTCTGGGTAACCACCCGAAGCACTTCCAGAAAGGTAAAACAACTGCGAGAGAATCCCAAGATTTGTCTTGCTTTCGTGGAACCACCTGATGGGGATAAGGCCGCCACCGTCATCGGCGAAGTCCGGATAATCCCGGATCTAGAGAAGAAGAAAAGGGTGTGGAAGTTGGCGCCATTCGATTTATACGAACATTTCCCCCACGGTCCGGAGTCGGATGATTTCTGCCTGCTGAAGATCGTCATCAAAAGGATCGAATGGAGGGAAGTCGGGACAGGCGCAGCCAGAATCTATGAGCCAACGCAATGATGAACGACCACCACGAGACCAAGAGTAGAATTGGTCCTATACCGAAGCATCATGAGATCGAAAAAGGGATTGGGTGAACGTGCAGTTGTCTTATGATAGAATAGGGAACCAGAGAGGCAAGCAATGAATTGGTTGGACATAGTTGTGATAATTGTGGTAGCCGGGTTGGGTATTGCCGGCTTGCGGCAAGGAATGATCCGGACAGTATTTGGGATTGCCGGGTTGATAGGTGGGATATTTCTAGCCGGGCGTTATTATGATGAGCTTGCGGAACGGCTTTTCCCAGCCGGTGCTATCTGGGGCAACATAGCTGCGTACGCCATCATCCTAATAGTCACTTTGGTTGTGGCTGGTATCGTTGGCTGGCTCCTAGCCAAGCTGGTTAACTTTGCCGCACTAGGTTGGCTGGACAGGGTTGTCGGCTGTATCCTTGGCGTTGTTATAGGAGGCCTGTTGTTTGCTGCCATCCTGGCTATCGCCCTTCACTTTGGCGACTACTACCCGGGCGTGGAGGCAACTATTGATCAATCGGTGATAGCTAGATTCCTGGTGACGGCGTTCCCCCTAAGATACTAGTACTTCTGCCCGGCAAACTCGATTCCATCCGCAACTTCTTCGCCACAGGATAGCGGATAATCTACTGCTCGAGAACGCCGTCCAATACCTTCTTGAGTTCTTTTTTGGGCTTGTAGCCGATAACCTGCTGAACAGGCTGGCCGCCCTTAAATACAATCATAGTGGGAATGGAAGCTATTCCATACTTGGCAGCCAAAGGACCATTCGCATCCACGTCCACCTTGGCAAAGTCTATCTTACCGGCATATTCCTTGGCCAACTCCTCCAAAACAGGAGCGGTAGCCAGGCAAGGACCGCACCACTGTGCCCAAAAGTCTACCATAACCGGCGACTTCGCCTGCAAAACGGTTTTCTGGAAGTTGTCCTCAGCTGCAATTGGTTGTATCATGCGTTTGACCTCCTAAATCAAAATACTATGTCAAAAGAAAAGAATTCAATGGCATTCCTCGTTGTCTGTTCGGCAATCGTAGATTCGTCAACGCCCTTGAGCTGGGACACGGCTTTCAACCCTCGCAGAACGTCGGTCGGTCGCGACTCATACCGCGCTTCTCTTCCGTAGGTCACCGGGCAATCTGTTTCCAGGAGCAGTCTTTCCAGAGGCGCTTCCTTGACTGCCCTCCTATGCTCTTCGTGATACTCACTAGCGGGCGTAGCCGAAACAAAATAACCACCGTCAATTATATCCCTAAGAACACTGGAAAAGCCAGTAAACCAGTGAAAAACGGCCCTATCTATGACAGAATTTTGCGCCAGGCTCAACGCATCCTTCCATGCATACCTACTGTGAATTATCGCCGGCTTAGCATATTTGCTGGCGATGTGCAAAAGCCGACCAAGGACTTCTTGCTGTAATTCTTTGGACGCCACCCTCAACACCCTCTTGTCGTAGTCCAAACCTATCTCGCCAACAGCGACTGCTGAAGCGATATTCTGCTCAATGAACCGAAGATTCTCATCTATCTCGGGGGTTTCCAGATTGGCCAGCTCCCAGGGGTGCAAACCCAAAGCAGGATAGACGAAATGACCGTGTTTTTGCGATATTTCCAGCGTTCTTATGTTGGATTGGTGATTTGACCCCACGGCCACTATGGCAATAATGCCGGCTTTTTTGGCCGCCTCCAGCATCGAGTCAAGATTTTGCAGCTCGTCAAGATGGGCATGAGTATCTATGAGTTTATGCACTAGATATTCTTTTCTTTTTGCATGGCCCCGTAATACTTAAGCCCCGCTTCAGTCGGCTTGTAGCCGTAGAGAGCAAACCTGTCTTCTCGTTCCCGGGTGATTAGATTTGCCGATACCAATGCCCGTAAAATTGCCTCACCAAAGTACCCGCTCAGATTGAGGTGATGATCAGGCACTGCTTTCTTAGTCACTTCGTATTCACGGCAAACAGCGGCCAAGAGTTTCGCCGGCTCCTTCTCCAAGCTTTGAAAGAGAGCCTGCATGGTCTCGGTCTGCTTTACTACCTCAACAAAATCTTCAAAAGCGCCCATATTTGCTGAACCCTAATTATGAGCCCGATATCCCTAAAAGGTCTCTCCGTCTGTGAAATAGAACGGCTTTACTAATTGGTAAACCGTCCCTCAACGAGCCTATTTTACCAAAACACCAGTGTCCTAGCCAGAATAGTTACTCATTGAAGGCAATATTTTTGAACTACGAAGCAAAAGACTGGTGCTCACGATAAGCTGACATTATATGCATAGTTTCGTTATATGAAGTAGGCAGAATAAATAATTCGTGTCACGGTCACCGGGAGTCCTGATAGAATATAATGGAACCGGGGCAAGTGCATGAATATAGGTAATCGAAAAGATATACCTACGACAAATGAATATAAAAGCCGTCTTGCGGATTTGTACGAGGAGTATTACGACAAGGTTGCACGTTATGTCTACGTCCATATCGGCAACAAAGAAGAAGCTGAGGATATTGCAGGAGAGGTTTTTTTGAAAGCACTGAAGTCTCTAGAGTCGTACCGAGAGCGGGGCGTTCCCATGCAGGGGTGGCTGTTCCGTATCGCCCATAACCTCACTGTAGACTATGTCAGAAAGATGGACAAACGCAGGACAATGCCAGCTGACTCAGTGGAGCTAGTGGGAAATGACAATCCCGTAGATACGGCCCAGAAAAACATTGAGTTTGAGCAGGTTACCGAGGCTATGAAACAGCTCACCACAGAACAGAGAGAGGTTATAAACCTTCGTTTCTTGGGGGGACTCACTTCCAAAGAAGCGGCTGACATTTTGGGCAAGAGTGATGGTGCCGTGCGCGAAATGCAGAGAGCCGCTATAGAGAAGCTACGCGGGATCATGGGGGTGGAGAAATGATGACTGAAGATTTTGACCGAATACTGGATGAATGTATAGACCGCATTAACCGCGGGGACAATGTGGCAGACTGTCTGTCCGATTACCCAGCATATTCAGAAAGGCTAGGACCTCTGCTCCAGTCTATGAATGATGTCCAGAAGACCTACGCTTTTACGCCATCCGCTGATACCAAGAGAGCAGCCAGACAGAAGTTCTACGCAGCTATGGGCAAACAAGGGCGAGTGCCACCAGTCTTATCGTTCTTCAGGGCAATTCCCCGGGCTGCGGCCTGGGCGACGATTGCAGTATTAGTGGTGGCTATCGTAAGTATTCTGGTGATACAGCCCATATTCAACCCGCCGATGTTGGTACCCAGCCCTGACGGTAATTTCGCTTTCCTCATCAGTGATGAGCGCAACGATATCGGTGACTTTGAGAGCCTTAACGTCACAATTTCCGGAGTGGGACTGCAGGCTGCGGGTTCACTGAAACGGTTCGAGTTTACGCCGGAAACAAAAACTGTGGATCTTACTGAGCTTCAGGGAGAACAGTCCCAGGAAATCTGGCGCGGTAATGCCCCGGCAGGACAGTATTCACAGGTATACATCTATGTGAGCGAAGTCAAGGGCAAGCTAGAGTCAACAGGGCAAATTGTAGATGTGAAACTGCCAAGCAGCAAATTGCACCTATCGATGTCGTTCGAGGTTACAGATGATACGGTTACCAGATTTACCTTCGATATTACCGTGGTGGCGACCGGTAGTAATGGAAAATACATCCTCAAGCCCCAGATCGGTGACAGCGGGGCCCGCCAGGACCAGAGTCTGCTCGAGTAAGAGCCAGACGAAGGCAAAGGGATAGACGCAAGTCAATAATTTCCGACTATCCCGAGCCTGCCCTTCGCACTCGCAGTCAATTGCACCTGACATTTTTCTTGTTTTGTCGTTATTAATATTTAGAAGCAGGAATGACGCACGGAAAGGAGGAACAAATAATGAAAAACGGCGTTCTAATTGTGACAATAGTGGCAGCTCTAGCCATGGTCATAATGCTGGTGGGCGGCTATCCCGCACCTGAAACTGCGCAAGCCAAAGGAATTCTACAGATAATGGTTACCGACGCCCCGCCCGAAGAAGAAGTCACCAGCATAATGGTCACGGTAGAAAGTGTCGAAGTACATAAGGCTGCAGCTGAACAGGAAGAAGAGCAGTCAGATACTAACTCCACGAACGAAGAAGCAGGTTGGCTGCCGTTGGGTATTCTCGCCGGAAACGAAACATTCGATCTTCTTCAAATTCAGGGAATTGAAGAGGTGCTGGCGGTTACCGAACTTGAACCTGGCAAGTATACTCAAATCAGGATGACGATAAGCAATGTGCAGGTCAAACTGGGTGACGGTAATCTTACTGATGTCATTCTCCCGAGCGGCAAGCTGAAGTTCGTCCGTCCTTTTGACATTGTCGAAAACCAGACAACAGCGCTCCTCTTTGATTTCGATGCTGAGAAATCAGTCAATGTAGCTGGTTCTGGTCAAATCATGTTCAAACCGGTGGTCAAGTTGAGTACGACCACTCCCCAGATGATCGAGCCAGGTACGAAGCACGTAAAGATTTCGACACCGTCCCTGCCAAACGGTGCCCTTAATGTCTCTTACAATGCTACCCTTACGGCCGATGGGGGAGCCGCTCCCTACATCTGGAGCATCGACAAAGGGACTCTACCAGCGGGCCTAGATCTGGATTCGGGTACCGGAATCATTTCCGGAGTGCCAACGGCTGGCGGCGACTTCACCTTCACCGCAAAAGTATCTGATAACTCAACCCCAATCAAAAGCGACAGCCAGAGGTACACTATCACCATTGCCGACAACGAGGGTTTGGTCATTAGCACCGTAGACCTAGCGGATGGGGTAGAAGGTATTGCCTACAATTTCACGGTTGTGGCACTCGGTGGTACCCCACCATATACATGGAGCATTGCCAAAGGCAACCTTCCGGATGGGCTTGCGATAGACACTGCCAGTGGAGTCATCTCCGGAATCCCAACGAAGAAAGGCAACTACAACTTCACACTACAGGTGAGTGACAATTCCACAACCGTGAGCACCGCTACTGAGCGACTAAGTATCCGCATCGCTCAAGATTGACCTCGAGTGTGATGAGAGCCACTGCCGCGGCGTTCAAAATAAGCAGAGGGGGCTGAAGACAACATTGCTCAGCCCCTTCTGCCACTTGGAGTCGCCAAAGGCGGATAGTGGCATGGCGAATGATAGCTGGAAGGATCCTCTCTATCGCTGTACTTATGCCTGAAAAGAATTCCAGTGATTGGAATGCACCGAGGCAACCGCAAAAAGATCACTATCGTCACTGGTATTGACACAATAGATAGGCAATGCTATAGTGAAACCTAGCTAGCATGTCCAATGAGGTGAAGGGATGAACTACGGACGTGAATTGTTGAAGGGAAATACGGATTCTCTGTTGCTTTGTTTAATTAGTCGTCAGCCCACCTATGGCTACCAGATAGTAAAGGAACTGCAGGAAAGGAGTAACGGGTATTTTCAGTTTAAGGAAGGTACTCTTTACCCCGCTCTCCACCGGCTGGAGCGAGATGAACTTATCACAGGTAAGTGGCAAATACTACCAAATGGACAGCAGAGACGTTACTACTACATAACTGAAAAGGGACAGCAGGTCCTAGCCAAAAGATTGGCTACATGGCAGGATTTTTCTACGGCAGTCAAAGCAGTTATACAAGCCGAAACGACATAGGACCAGAATAGTGAGTAGCATAAGCCATTACCTAAACAGATTCAAAGCTAGCCTTCACATTGATCAGACTATAAGGGACGGTGTGGCCCAGGAGCTTTACACACATCTCCAGGAGAAGACGCAGGAGCTGGAAGAAAAGGGGCTAAGTAGGGAGGAAGCAAGCAAGATCGCAGTTCAATCTCTCGGCTCTCCCGAACTAATTGCCAAGCAAATCTATGAAACACACGCTCAAGGTAGCTGGAAAGAGGCACTTCTCAGCGCGTCGCCTCACCTGTTAGTTGCTTTGCTCTTCACCTCGTACTACTGGCAAAATATCGTCTACCCGTCAATCATATTAGCACTAACTGTGGGCATTGCAGTCTATGGTTGGCGTCGAGGCAAGCCAATATGGCTTTTCCCTTGGCTGGGATACTACCTTCTGCCGGTGTTAGTCAGCGGCATATTGTTGCTTTCACTCCCCGAAGGGTGGGGATGGATAGCAGCGCTCATCTATATACCCGCAGCTCTTTTTGTGTTTGTCCATATAGTGCGACAGACGGCAAGGCGGGACTGGCTGTATGCGTCACTGATGCTGGCACCCATGCTTGTGACATTCACCTGGTTTTCATCCCTGGGCAAAGGAAACGAGATTTTGGCGAGCGACTGGGCA
>JAOUDT010000046.1 GCA_029859145.1 Dehalococcoidia bacterium | reverse complement strand
CACCAATTCTTCTACAGCTTCATCTGGGGTCGATGCTCCAGCGGTAACGCCAATCCGGTGCTTGCCCCTCGCCCAGGAAGCGTCAACTTCGTTGGCTGTTTCTACCGAATGGGTTTCCACCACAGGAGAACATATTTCGACAAGGTGTCTGGTATTGGCACTATTGCCTCCGCCTATCACTATCATGAGTTGACTCCGGCAAGCTAATTCTAGGGCAGCCTCTTGTTGTGCCTGCGTTACTTTACATAAAGTATTGACAAGGCGCATTTCCTCCGTCTTCGGGCCCGCTGTCTCCACAAGCTGCGCGGCAAATTCGAGAAAGGCAGATCGAGTCTGGGTTGTCTGTGAGATAATGCCTAAACGTGACGATGATTCTACCGTCCTGCCTATTTGCTTTATATCGAGGGCAGCTATGCCTTTTTCTCCAGCCCAACCTAGCAATCCTTTGACCTCGGAGTGCTTTGCGTCTCCAAATATGACTACGTCAAAACCAGCGCCGGCCAATTCCTTGGCCGCATTCTGGGCTTTGCGGACTATCGGGCAGGTAGTATCAATGATACGGACGTGACGAGCTTTGATCTCAGATAATGTGGCCGGACTTGTGCCATGGGTGGTGATAGCCAGGATTCTGCCTTTGGCCTGATCGAGACGCGTTATTGGTTTTGCTCCCAGACTGGTCAGTGTTTCCACTAGCAGGCGATTATGGGCTACGGGTCCCAGTGTTTCTATTTGTCCGTACTTAGTAGCTGCCTCCTTTAACAGCTCGATGGCCCGCCTGACGCCAAAGCATAAACCCAGCTTCTCAGCTTTCTCAATCCTCACGTCTTTCATAAGCGCCTTGATATTCGGGTGGTAGAAGAGCAGCGATTTCGCACATCAGCTGCGTAGTCAACGATTGCATTTGTGACTTACTGATCCTATTGTTGGTCGGAGGTAGCTTGAATGGCTTGCCAATCTTGACGACTATGCGAGGGCGTTTCCACAGCCAGCTGATGCCATGAACCTTGTCTGTTCCGGCGATGCCAACGGGAAGAAGAGGGACATCTGTTTTGGAGGCTATCACTGCGGAGCCCGGTTTGCCCTTTCTGAGTTTGCCGTCGTGGCTCCTGGCGCCTTCCGGGAACATTCCCAGGATTAGTCCTTCCTCCAATGCCTTTCTGGCACCCGCAAGTATCCTCTGTTTCTCTCGGACTTTACCGTCACGTTGCAGGGGCAAAGAGCCGGCCCAGCGGAGCCAGAGCCTCAGGAAGAGAGAATGAAAGAGTTCCCCTTTGGCTACGAATGTAATCCATCGCGGAAAAGCAAATACGAGCAAAATCGGGTCGACGACATGAACATGGTTGGCTACCAGAATCAGCGGCCCGGTCAATGGTACGTTTTCTCTTCCTTCGACCTTCCAGGAGAAGCAAATTTTGACCAAAGGTCTGAATGTAGCGAAGAAAATCTTCTGAGAGAGGGTCATAGGTTTATCGCCAGACTATATATTTTGTCTACAACTTGCTCCAGGCTCAGGTTTTCTGTATTGATGATTATGGAATCTTCAGCCGGTTTGAGTGGAGAGACGGTTCTATTGATGTCCATCTCGTCTCGCCTCTTTAAATCGGCGAGGACGATCTCCAGACTGGAATTCTGTCCCCGCCTCAATAGTTCCTTGTGGCGGCGCCTGGCTCTCTCTTCGGTAGAAGCGGTGAGAAAAATCTTCAGTTCCGCCCAGGGCAGGACTACCGTGCCGATGTCTCTGCCTGCCATCACTACCTTTCCTCGCTGGGCCAACTTGCGCTGTTCCGATACCATTGCCTGGCGTACCCCCGCTATTTTTGCTATCAGCGCGACCAATCCCTCTATTTCAGCGGAGAGCAATCTGGATGAGACGTCCTCACCGTCAACAAAGAACGAGAGGGCACCTTGTTTAGACGGAATGAAATCAAACTCCGTCGTAGTGGCCAGGTGACAGAGTTTCTGTTCATCCTCTGGCGAAATACCTGACTTGAGAACCTTCCAGGTAAACGCCCGATAGATCATGCCGGTGTCGAAGAAAATATAGCCGAGCCTCTTTGCCAGTCGCAAGCCGACACTACTCTTGCCAACGGCCACAGGCCCGTCTATGGCAATTAGCTGTGCTTTCAAATTTCCCTCAATGATATCATTCTATGCGAGGCTGTCACAAGCTTTCGGATCTGGGCTTGATGCCGTTTTCCAGTTCGGTTGGGTGACTCCCTAAGTTGAGGGGGTTGCCTCGGTCGCGAATTCCGTTTTAAAATAGCTTTCTTCGTAACCAGTCTGATTCGTGAGGAGGAATTCGTATGGGCAGAGTTGCTGACCAGTTGAAGGAACTGAAGGACAGAGAGAAGAAACTGAAAGCCCTGGGAGGTCCGGAGCGGGTAGAGAAGCAGCGTAAATCGGGAAAACTGACTGCTCGTGAGCGGCTTGACCTGCTTTTTGACCCCGGAAGCTTTCACGAGCTTGACTTGTTCGTCCAGCACCGGGCCACGCTCTTTGGCATGGACAAGGTGGTCGTCCCCGCCGAAGGAGTGGTTACCGGATATGGTACGGTGAATGGCCGTGCCGTATGTGCTTTTTCGCAGGACTTTACCTCTATGGGAGGCACACTGGGCGAGATGCATGCCAAAAAGATATGCAAAGTAATGGACTTAGCTATGAAGTGCGGCGTTCCCATAGTAGGCTTTAATGACTCCGGAGGGGCCCGGATTCAGGAGGGGGTTGATGCCCTTTCGGGCTATGGGCAGATATTCTTCCGGAATTCCGCGGCATCCGGGGTCATTCCCCAGCTCTCGGGAATTATGGGACCGACTGCCGGGGGGGCTGTCTATTCCCCGGCTATGACAGATTGGGTGTTCATGGTGAAGGGGACAAGCTACATGCATATCACAGGCCCGGCAGTCATCAAACAGGTTACAGGCGAGGAGATCACCTCTGAAGAGCTGGGCGGCGCTATTCCTCATGCCACCAAAAGTGGTGTATGCCATTTTGCCTGCGATAGCGATGCTCAGGCTATCGAGCTGACAAAAAAACTTCTGAGTTACCTCCCCTCAAGTAATAAGGACAGCCCGCCTGTAATGAAGCCCACCGACGACGCGGACCGCGTTGACCCCGCCCTTGACACCATCATCCCGGACGAGCCCAACAAGGTCTACAATATGAGGGATGTTGTCAAATCCATTGTGGACAACGGTGAAATACTTGAGCCCCATCTTCACTATGCCCAAAACGCCATCATCTGCTTTGCCCGGTTCAACGGTAGACCGGTGGGCATCATAGCTAATCAGCCGATGCACCTTGCCGGCTGTCTTGACGTCAATGCCGCGGATAAAATCACCCGCTTCATCAGATTCTGCGACGCCTTCAACATTCCCTTGCTTACCATCGCCGACGTCCCTGGTTACTTGCCAGGGAAGGACCAGGAATGGCTGGGAATAATAAGACACGGAGCCAAGGTTCTGTGGGCCTACTCCGAGTCCACGGTTCCCAAAATCACTCTGGTTATTCGCAAAGATTACGGGGGCTCGTATCTGGCTATGTGCAGCAGAGACCTGGGCGCTGATTTTGTTTTCGCCTGGCCCACGGCGGAGATTGCAGTGATGGGAGCTGAAGGGGCTACGCCGATTATCTTTCGCAAGGAAATAGACGCAGCGCCGGATCCCAAAGCCAAAGAGCAGGAAAAGATTCGGGAATATCGCGACCTGCTCTATAATCCCTACATCGCCGCCTCACGGGGGTATGTTGACGAAGTTATTGCACCCCACGAGAGCCGCCCCAAGATAATCAAGGCCTTGGAGATTCTCTCTACTAAACGGGAGACGAGACCCCAGAAGAAGCATGGGAATATTCCCGTGTAATGAAGTTTTGACGAGCTACCAGTAGCTGCCGCTGCCATTGACTGCTATCGCTTGCTGAAGCTCGAAGCCGGACAAAGAGTCCAGCGAAAGGCCGGAATCTGTGGCTGGACTCGAAAATTCAGGCAACATAGTGCTCTAAATGACGGAAAGGAGATAAACCGTGAGCGCACCAAGAAAAGGTCCCATCTCGGCCAGAGAATTAACCGCTGACAAGGTGAAGACAAGGCCGAAGGCCAGAAACCCGGTCAAAATCTGTGACACCACCTTTCGTGACGGGCATCAGTCCACAGTTGCTACACGGATGCGAACTGAGGACATGGAGCGGATGGCCCCTGAAATGAACAGGTGCGGCTTCTACTCCATGGAGGTCTGGGGCGGAGCAACATTTGATGTGGCCCATCGCTTTTTGGGTGAAGACCCCTGGGACAGGCCCCGCAAGTTGAAGAGACTCATGCCCGATACCCAACTTCAGATGCTTCTACGGGGACAGAACCTGGTCGGTTACCGCAACTATCCCGACGATCTGGTGGATGCTTTTGTCGAACAGGCAGCTGAGGTGGGCATCGATATTTTCCGTGTTTTCGATGCCGTTAATGATGAGCGCAATCACGAGCGAGCGGCCAGAGCGATAAAAAAATGCGGCAGGCACTACCAGGGAGCCCTGTGCTACTCACTCACTCAGCCCAGGATGGGCGGGCCGATCTATAACCTGGAATACTTTGTTAGGAAAGCGCTCATCCTGCAGGACATGGGCGCCGATTCCATATGTATCAAGGACCAGGCCGGGCTTATCTCCCCATATGATGCCTATGAACTGATCAAGGCCCTTAAAGAAAGCTTGAAGGTGCCTGTCAACCTCCACACCCACTACACAACCGGGCAGGGGTCCATGTCTCTGCTGAAGTCCATAGAGGCCGGGGTCGACATTATTGACACCGCATTGTCTCCCTTTGCTTTGCGCTCCTCAGAGGCGGCCGTCGAGCCCCTGGTGGTTGCTCTGTATGGCACAAACAGGGACACGGGACTCGATATTGAGCAGCTATCCAAGTGCGGGCAGATGCTGGAGGAGGTCGCACCTAAGTACAGGGATTTTCTGGACACATCGGCAATTTCGATCATAGACACCGGAGCCCTGATGCATCAGATTCCCGGCGGCATGACCACCAACCTGGTAGCGCAGCTCAAACAAATGGACGCTCTGGACAGGCTGGCTGAGGTACGGCAAGAGACCGCCAGGGTCAGGGAGGAATTTGGCTATCCGCCTTTGGTCACGCCTACGAGCCAGATCGTCGGCGTCCAGGCGGTACAGAATGTCCTGATAGGACGCTACAAGCTTGTCTCCAAAGAGGCCAGGGAATATATATCCGGGGGTTATGGCAGGCCACCGGCTCCGATTGCGCCCGATATCCAGAAGACTATTCTCAAAGGTAAGGAGCCTATCACCCGTCGGCCGGCAGACCTGCTCGCTCCGGAATTGGATAAAGCTAAGGAGGAATCGAAGGAATTTGCCAGGAATATTCAGGACGTGCTCACTTATGCTCTTTTCCCTGCCACCGGTGCCCGTTTCTTGAAATACAAGTATGGTATAGACAAGACGGTCCCGGACGAATGGAAGCCGCCCTATGCCCCCAAGACTCTCGAGGAAGTGAAAAAGGAGGATGAGCTTATCGCTCAGGTCAAGGCCGGCAAGCTGAAGGGAAGCTAGACAAAAAGCACTCTTCGATCAGATATACGTGAGAACCTTCAAATTTTTCGCCGGAAATGTTAAAGTAAATATACATGCTTGAGAAAGTTCTCTCCTTTTCCCGGGATTCACGCGACCCCCAAAAAGGCCAATTGAAAAGAAGGGAGAAAAGGCACAGGTCCTGTTCCTGATCAATGCTGGCCTCACTGCGTCAACGGTAGTGCAGCAAATTTGCAGATCCAGCGCATCCAGCATCGCGGAGCCAGGATGAGCCGCCGAAAAAGATGAGGGAAATCAAAGCCAGTGACATAACGAACGCCGTAGCCCGTCTATTTGAACATTCCTGCCATTATTTGCCTGAAGACGTAGTGGCTGCTCTCAAGCAGGCAAAAGAAAAAGAAAAATCTCCTGTCTGCCGCGATGTGTTGGACAGAATTCTGGAGAACGCAAACATCGCCGGCAAGGAGCAAATTCCTCTCTGTCAGGACACCGGCGCCGCTGTAGTCATGCTGGAGCTGGGCCAGGAAGTGCATATAACCGGAGATGATCTTTACACCGCCATCAATGAAGGAGTGCGCCAGGGGTACGATAAGGGGTATCTACGTAAATCCATAGTGAAAGGGCCCTGCTTTGCCAGGGTAAACACCAAGGACAACACGCCGGCTATGATTCATACCGACATAGTCCCCGGCGACAAGCTGAAAATCAGCGTCCTGCCCAAGGGAGGCGGCTCGGAGAATTGTTCGCGTCTGACTGTCCTGTCTCCATCTCAGGGACGTCAAGGGGTCATAGACTTTGTCGTCAAACTTGTCAGCGAGGTCGGCAGCAATCCTTGTCCGCCGGTCATCATCGGCGTTGGCATAGGCGGGACGACGGACCAGACCATGTTTATAGCCAAGAAGGCGCTGCTACGCAGAATCGGCGAGCCAAGCTCCGACCCCGAGGTTGCCGGTCTGGAGAAGGAAATTCTGGAAAAGGTCAACAATCTGGGTATCGGTGCTATGGGCTATGGCGGGGCGGTGACCGCCTTGGCGGTCCACGTGGAGGCATTCCCCTGCCATATTGCCAGCATGCCTGTGGCAGTCAACATGCAGTGCTGGTGTGATCGCCATGAGGAAGCGACGCTCTAGGCCAGTTGAGACATGACTAAGAAGGCATCCGTAACCATTTCGCCTAAAAAGTCATGCCGCGAGTTTGCAAAGAAAGTCAAGCAGCTCAGCGGACAGAACCTCCAGCTATGCTATCAGTGCGGCATGTGCTCCGGAAACTGTCCTGCCGCTCCCAATATGGACATCTCCCCTCGCCGGATTATCGAGCTGGCACGATTAGGATTGGAGGAGGAAATCGCCGGTTCCAGGACTGTTTGGGTTTGTGCCTCCTGTCTTGCCTGTGCTGTCAACTGTCCCAGAGGATTCGACCTCTCCAAAGTGATGGAGGCCTTAAGGCTTCTTACGCTGAGGAAGAATGTTGACCGCGTACGCCCTGAGGATATTCCACCGGAAAAACGTTCCGAGCTTCCTCAAATAGCTATGGTCAGCGGCTTGAGGAAGTTTACCGGCTAGAGGACTAGAAAATGAGCTTGGCCTATTATCCCGGATGTACCCTGAAAACCAGGGCCAGGAACCTGGAGGAGCCCGCCGTGGCTTCCATGAAAGTCCTCGGATTGCAGTTGGATGAGGTCCCCAGGTGGAACTGCTGTGGCGGGGTTTATTCTCTGGCTGAAGATGATCTAATCCATCAGGTAGCGCCCATCCGCAACCTCATCCGGGTGAAGAAACAGGGAAAGACCGAACTGGTCACTTTGTGTGCGTTTTGCCTTAATACCTTGAAGAGAGCCAACCTTTTGATGAAAGAGGATGTGGAAAAAAGGAATACGATTAATAGCTTCATAGATGAGGGGCTGGATTATAGTGGGGAGGTAGAAGTAGTCCATCTTTTGGAAGTGTTGAGAGACTATGTAGGATGGGATGTAGTTTCGCAAATGGTAAAGCTCCCTCTTCTAGGGCTAAAAGTGGCCCCTTACTATGGGTGTACCCTTCTTCGCCCGCGGGAGGTAGCCATAGATAACGTAGAAAGCCCCGTCATCTTCCGGGACTTTCTTAAAGCTCTGGGGGCCAGGCCGGTTGATTTTCCTGAATCCACGAGGTGCTGTGGTTCTTATCAAATAGTCAGTAGTCCCGATGACATTGCTGAATATGCGCGACCTATCTTGAACTCGGCGTTGAGCCAGGGGGCGGAGGCTCTGGTTCTCACCTGCCCTTTGTGCGATTACAATCTGGGCGAGGGGCAGCAGGAATTGATGAAGAAGAATAGTGGGTTTAGAAGGATGCCGCAGTTCTATTTTACGCAGCTTCTGGCTCTTGCCCTGGGGCTTGATCCCAAGATATGTCATTTTGAGCTGAACTATGGTAAACCGGAATCTCTTCTGAGGATAAAGAACTTGCTCGCCTAGGGTGAAAGTTTCGACCGATTGGGGGTTAACAATGAGTGCCAAACAGACAAAGAGAAAATCGACAGCGACAGCAGTCAAACACAGGGCGAAAAAACCGGCAGCGACAGCGGTCAAGAAAGAAAAGAAGACAGCGGCCAAGCTGATCCCCATATATATCATGGGCAAGCGCTATGAAGTCCCCGAAGGCCTTACCATTATGAAAGCCATGGAATATGCCGGCTACATACTCATTCGGGGCTGCGGATGCCGCGGGGG
>JAOUDT010000238.1 GCA_029859145.1 Dehalococcoidia bacterium | reverse complement strand
GATTGGTACCACAATCAGAAGTGTGCTTTCCAGCTTGTCCACAGCGATAGCGGCCGGACTTTTCACATCAAGCGCAAGCAGGCTGGCCAACCAGCCGCTGAAATAGAAGTCCAGCGCTTGAGCAAAAGAGGCGATGAAGAAGGCGAAGAACACCGGCCAATACTTCCTGAAACGATCACTGCGGCGCACCAGCAGCGCAGAGCCGAGCAGGGCCAGGATGAGAGCTATTCGGGCAGGGAGCTCAGCGTTTTCGGGAAGCAGAGGTCTGAAATGACTGAAGACCAGAAATAATAGAAGTCCTAACGCGAGGAACAGCAGGAACAATCCAAAACGATGTAACCGAGAACCGTGCTTCGCCTGCTCTGCTTCTGTAGGTGGCATGATTGTGTTGCGAGTTGCCGCCATTATAGCAGGGTACAGAGGGAGGAGAATATCGCCCTCACCTTAATCCTGTCTCGTCAAGGGAGAGGAATACTACCTTTCCACTAGCCAGTTCAGGACTTTCTTCATTACCTCAGGGCGGTCGTCCGATTGCCTGCAGCACTGCGACTTCAGGATGGCGTTTGGTTTCGCTATAATCGATTCATGGACTCTTTCCTGTCAATCATAGATTTCAGACGAGTTGCATGGCAAGATCTGATAAGTTAGAATGCCAGTTTGCTTGATATGTTTCATGCAATTCGATTTAATGGGGATAAATTCCGAATAACGAGAAAGAGGTGAGCGAATGAACAAGATTGAAGTACTTAAGAGGTCTGATCTGTTTCGTGAGCTGGATGACGAGCACCTTGCGCTGGTGGCGAAATTAGGTACTCATCAGGTAATCGATGCGGGGACTACAGTCTATAGGCAGGGTTCCATGGCGGAGCAGATTTATGTGATTGAACACGGCGTGGTAGGAATTATCCTGGAGGTAGGGCCGCTGGCACAACGCCAGGTCCAGGCAGCCTGTAACTTTGAGAGCTTCGGGTGGTCGGCCGTGATCCCCCCATATACGCGTACAGCTACAGTCAGAGCCCTAGAACAGACAAAGGTCATCGTCTTTAACGGGCGGGAGTTGACTGCTTTTTGTACTACCCATTCTGAGGTGGGCTTCAAGATTACGCAGGCAGTAGCCCGTGTGATAGCTGAGAGATTGCGTCAATCCTATATTCAGTTACTCGGCGTCACTGACGAGGACTGAGCCATCCCCGATATACAACTGTTACCAGACATCAATATTCGACACAACAGACTGAAGGAGTAATACTTTATGGGACAAGAAACACTTAGTTCTATGATGCACGAAAAGAGGGTGTTCTATCCCCCGGAGGAGCTGAGTAAGAAGGCGTACATTAAGAGTCTTGAGGAATATAAAGAAATCTATCAAAGGTCCCTTGATGACCCCGAGGCTTTCTGGGGAGAGGCTGCACAGCAGCTGGACTGGTATAAGAAATGGGACAAGGTGCTGATTGAAGACTTTGCACAGGCCAAGCACGAATGGTTTCTCGGTGGCAAGCTCAATGTCTCATATAACTGTCTGGATAGGCACCTTAAGACCTGGCGAAGGAATAAGGCAGCCTTAATCTGGGAGGGAGATACCGGTGATATCAAGACACTCACCTACCAGCAGCTGTACTGTAACGTGTGCCGGTTTGCCAATGTACTGAAGAAGCACGGAATCAAGAAGGGCGATCGGGTATCCATTTACCTGCCTATGATTTTGGAGCTGCCAATTGCCATGCTTGCCTGCGCCCGCATCGGGGCTATCCACAGCGTTGTCTTCGGTGGTTTCAGTGCCGAGGCATTGAGAAACAGAATATTAGACTGCGATTCGAAAATGCTCATCTGTGTCGATGGCTATTACCGCAGCGGCCGGATTATCCGGAGTAAAGATAATGCCGATGAGGCTCTGAAAGAATGTCCGGCGGTAAAAGACGTGATTGTAGTTCGGCGGGCCGGCATTCAAGTAAAGATGGAACCGGGTCGCGACTGCTGGTGGCATGAGGAGATGGATTCTGGATATCCAAGACCAAC
>JAOUDT010000237.1 GCA_029859145.1 Dehalococcoidia bacterium | reverse complement strand
AAGGTAGCCGAGGGTTGTGTCGGTGCTGGCACCGGGGCAACAGTGGGCAAGATTCTCGGTCTGGAGAGAGCGGTCAAAAGTGGTCTGGGGACTGCCAGTCAAGAAATAGCCAGAGATGTTGTGGTAGCTGCCTTGGTGGTGGTGAACGCCGTTGGAGACGTAATTGAGCCAAAAACAGGGAAAATTCTGGCTGGACCTCGCAAGCCCGATGGGCATGGATTCCTATCTACATCTCAGCTATGGAAAGCTGAGTTTAAGGAAGCGGTTCCGCCTTTCAATACCGTAATCGGTGTAGTGGCTACCGATGCCAGGATTAGTAAAGCTGCAGCCAACAGGTTGGCGCGTGTGGCCCAGGTTGGTATCGCTCGGACTATTGACCCATGCCACACCATGTACGACGGAGACGCTTTGTTCACAATTTCTGCGGGAGAGAAGGAAGCTGATCTCGGTGCTCTGGGGGCAGCGGCTGCTGAGGTTGTTGCCGAAGCCATAGTGAGAGCAGTTCAAAAGGCTAAGACTCTGGCTGGTGTGCCAGCAGCCAAGGACGTAGGCAGATGCTAAAGACTGGATTTATCGGCGCCGGAACGACAGGCACTGCCCTAGCAGTAAGGCTCTCTGAAAAGGGATGGCCAATGGTAGGCGTATCCAGCCGAAGTCTGTCCTCAGCACAAAAACTGGCCAGCCGATTGTCCAACTGCCAGGCCTACCATACAGCTCAGGAACTGGCAGATGTTGCTGAAATGATCTTCATCACCACTCCTGATGATGTCATAGCTCAGGTGTGCAGCGAAGTTCACTGGCACAAGGGGCAGAGCGTGCTGCATTGCAGCGGTGCCCATTCTGTAGATATTCTGGAACCGGCAAAGAGACTCGGTGCGGCCGTTGGCTCTTTTCATCCTTTGCAGACTTTTGCCGATGTTGACCAGGCCATAGCAAACTTGCCCGGCTCCACCTTCGCTGTTGAAGCCGAAGGGCCGCTATTGTCGACGCTGAAGGAGCTAACGCACCTCTTGAATGGCAACTGGGTGAAACTTGGGTCAGGGGACAAGGTGCTGTATCACGCAGCCGCCGTCTTCGCCTGTAATTACCTGGTGACCCTGGTTAAGTTGGCTCTGGACTTGTGGAAGGACTTCGGGGTGTCGTCCGAAGAGGCGACCAGGGCCTTGCTGCCCTTGCTCAGAGGTACGTTAAACAACATTGAAAATGTCGGCTTGCCCAACTGCCTTACCGGTCCTGTTGCCCGCGGGGACTTGGGTACCATAGAGAGGCACTTGAGGGCTCTTGATGCCAGGAACCCTTCTTTGCTCACTACCTATAAGGAGCTAGGGCTTCAGACTGTTCCTATTGCTCTAGCCAAAGGCAAGGTCAACGAACAGAAGGCAGAGGAAATGAAGGCTTTGCTTTCTTTTCAAAGAAAGCAAACAAAGAAAACCTACATCTAGGGAGGCAAAAATGAGAACTATGCTGAAAAGTAAAATCCACCGGGCCCGGGTTACCCAGGTCGATTTGGACTACGAGGGCAGTATCAGTGTTGATCGGGCTCTCATGGAGGCCAGCGACATCTTGCCCTTCGAAAGGGTGGAAGTGCTAAATGTCAACAATGGGGCCAGGTTCAGCACTTACGCTATCGAGGGTGAGGCGAATGCGGGGATTATTGGTATCAATGGTGCTGCTGCCAGGCTGGTGGCCAAAGGCGACATAGTTATCATCCTCTCTTATTGCCAGGTTTCTGAAGATGAGGCAGTCAACATGATCCCCAGTATAGTTCGTGTGGATAGTCGAAACAGAATCGTTGAGCCTTTGTCTGTTTCCCCTCTTAGTAGATGGGACAGGGAGATAAAAGATCAAAAGGTAAAATGCGAAGATACAGGGCAAAATTCAGAAATCTTTACGTTTTGAGTTGTCAGTTTAACTTCTTATCTTTGATATTCAATCTATAGGAAAGGAAGGAAGCCATGCGGGTTACTATCACCGACATAAAAGAAATGAAGCAAAAGAAAGAGAACATACCTATGCTTACCGCTTACGACTATGT
>JAOUDT010000236.1 GCA_029859145.1 Dehalococcoidia bacterium | reverse complement strand
TCTGAGATGAAAAAAGGGGTCGTTTTTGATTTTTGTCCTGTCATTTTGGCTTCTGATATTCTATTCTTGATCTTATTCAGGTTCTAGCATGAAACAAGCCTTGTGCCATATATCCTCCAATGCGGAGGTTATGCCCGGTATACACCTTATGTGGATTGAGGCACCGGACATAGCAGCGGCGGGTCGGCCCGGACAATTCATCACAGTACGATGTGGGGATTTTCCATTGCGCCGCCCTTTCAGCATTCACCAAGTTGGGAAGGATAATGTCATTGCGGGTTCCGATGCAACCGGGACCAAACAACCTCAGGTTGCCATCCTATTCAAGGTAACAGGCAAAGGAACCCTCTGGCTGTCACAGCGAGAAGCAGGCGAAAGAATAGACATTATTGGCCCTTTAGGCAGAGGGTTTACTATCCCACCAAGATCCAAGAACTTGTTGCTGGTGGCGGGTGGAATCGGCCTCGCTCCGTTAGTTTTCCTCATGCAGCAAGCTTTATCACAGCACCAGATAACTCTAATCCATGGGGCGAGTACGGCTGTTCAGCTTTACTCTAATAGCAGTCAACTGTCAACTATCAGCTATCAAAGAGTCCAATTCATTCCCGTCACCGAGGACGGTAGCGCTGGTCAGAAAGGGAGGGCCACGGATATTCTGCCCGATTTCTTGGACCGGGCGGACCAGGTATATGCCTGTGGGCCTGTAGGTATGTATAAGGCGATGACGGAGATGTCATCGCGAGCAAAGAGAAGCAAGCTCAAGCTGAAGAAGTGTCAGGTTTCACTAGAGGTAAGGATGGGATGCGGTTTTGGAGCTTGCTATGGCTGCACAATAGATACCAAGAAAGGTTTAAGGCAGGTATGCCGAGATGGACCCGTATTCGAGTTGGACGATATCATATGGCAGGAGGTAAGTCTATGACCGTAGAAACCAGAGAAATCACCCTTCAATCAAGGGGCAATTGCGATATTGTCGATATAACCGCTCAGGTGGGCAAGGACGTCGAGAAATCTGGGATCAACAATGGAACAGTCACCTTGTTCGTAGTCGGTTCCACGGCTGGAATAACCACCATAGAATACGAGCCAAATCTACTTTCCGATTTCAAGGGTATGTGGAATAGGACCATACCCGAGAATATCCCCTACGACCATAACAAGACTTGGGGGGACGGCAATGGCCATTCCCATGTCCGCGCTTCCACGCTCGGCGCTTCCCTAACAGTGCCTTTTGTGAATAAGAGGTTGACCCTGGGCACCTGGCAGCAGATAATCTTCGTGGATTTCGATAACCGCCCCAGGTCCAGAAAGATTGCCGTTCAAATAGTGGGCGAGTAGATCCATATTAGGTACCAGTCAAGTTGCGTCTTCCGGCTGTTCTATTTATGTTGAAGCCGAACAGTCGCTCTGGCAAGCAGATGTTTTGCAGGACCTGACTTTGCCAAGGAAGATATTGTGTTGCACTCTGCCACGGGTGGAGAAACGCCACAGCATCATCTTCAACGTCGATGATGAGAGCGACTGGAGGTATTCTCTTGCAGCACTTCTTCATAAACTCGCAGTATCCGTTCGGCAGTCATTTCCCAGGTGAATTTTTTGGCGGTTTCTACGGCGTTTGCGCTAATCTTTTTTGCTAGCTCCCTATCCTGAATCAACTGGACTATTGCCTTTGCCATAGCATCATCGTCTCCCGGAGGATATAGTAGCGCGTCAAAATCGTTCTGGAAAACTTCGGGGACTCCACCTGCGTTTGAGCATACTACCGGCACAGCCGCAGCGGAGGCTTCCAGCAGTGATAATCCAAATGACTCCACTTTAGAGGGCAAAACAAAAACATTGGCAGCTGCCATGAGCTGGGCCACCCTTTCCTTCGTCAGCTCTCCTATCAATGATACCGAATTCGCGATGTTCAGGTCCCTCGCCTGGTGAGAAAGATTATCCTCTTCTCGACCAGACCCGGCGATAACCAACTTTGCATCCGGAATGACTTTCAAGACCTTGGCGAAGGCTGATACGAGCAGATCGGGACTCTTCCGCTTGATCAG
>JAOUDT010000045.1 GCA_029859145.1 Dehalococcoidia bacterium | reverse complement strand
CCACAACCCCGACTCCGCAGGATAGGGCGGCCTGGGTCTAGGCGTGCTCATTTTCCCCTCAACAGCCGCTATCAGCGCAGTCTCTTCACCAGAGACGAAAGCACCAGCTCCCGCTGCTATTTCGATGTCGAATCCAAAATCAGCGCCCAAAATATGGTGTCCCAGAAAACCCAGTTCCCTTGCTTGCTCCAACGCAATTTGGGTGCGCTCAATAGCCAAAGGGTACTCAGAGCGGACATAGATATAGCCCTGCTCGGCGCCTATCACATAGCCTGCAATAATCATACCCTCGATAACTTGATGCGGGTCACTTTCCAAAACCACCCGGTCCATAAAAGCGCCAGGGTCTCCCTCATCGGCATTGCACATAACATATTTTTGCCTTGCTCCGGCCCCTCGGCACACCTCCCACTTCCGATGGGTAGGAAACCCGGCTCCTCCCCGCCCCCGTAGCCCGGACTTCTTCAGTTCCTTGATAATCTTCTCCGGCGACATCTCCAACGCCTTCTTCAACCCGCCGTACCCACCATTGGCGATGTAGTGGTTTATGTTTTCAGGGTCGATGTACCCGCAGTGGCGCAATATAAGACGAACTTCACGCTCAAATCTGGGAAGCTCCGGAACCGAGATTCCTTCCCCGGCACCTACTTCAAGAGTGCCCAAGGCAAGCTCCAGACACGGATCATCCCCGGCAACATAACCTTCCACAAGACGGGATACCGTCTCTGGAGTCACATTGGCATACGCGACGCGAAGAGAGCCAGGCTTGGATATGGCAACAAAAGGATCAGCATGGCATAGACCCGTGCAGCCAACTTTGATGATCGGAACCTCCAGCTCCCGCCGTGCCAACTCCTTGCCAAGTGCATCTAACACATCCAAGGCGCCGGCTGCCCGTCCACAGGTAGCTGTGCCGATAAGAATATAGACCCCGCTCTGTAGCGCTTCCCATTCCGATTTGGCTTTGTTACTAATTTCTTCGTAAGTCATCTCAGGCAACATCAAAACTCAAAGACAAGAATGCAAGGTCGCAAAGCAAACATTAGGAAATGAGACATCCCTGCATTTTGAATTATGATCTTGATCTTTAGCTTTGGCTTCCCGATTTCCCTTCCTTGAGCTTGCCCCGGCTTTCTTGCTTGTATGGTATTAAAGCCTCTTCCACCCTAAAAGGCGTCATCTTGGGATGAATCTTATCCTTTATTACTACCACGGGAGCCAGCATGCAGCACCCAATACAAGCAACCCTCTCCAGGCTAAAGCTCCCATCATCGGCGGTCTCACCTACCTTCAGATTCAACTCTCGCTCCAAGGCCTCCAAAATTAGCCTGCCCCCCGCTAGATGACACGCAGTCCCCATGCAGACGACGCTGTGGTACTTTCCTAGTGGAACAAAGCGAAACTGATTATAGAAGGTGGCGACCCCCCAAACTTCAACATCTGATATCTTCAAGAAGTCAGCAATTTCTTGCAACGCTTTCCTGGGGAGATATCCCAGCTTTGTCTGGACTTCTTGAAGTAGAGGAATTAAGTTCTTCTTATCTTTTTTATAGTGGCCTAAAATCTCAGCTAGCGCTCGGTCACTTTGCCCTTCTGTAATCATCCCTTCAACGGATTCAAGACTATCCTTTAAGTTGCTTAGCAAGTCCAGGCAAGAAAGCTCCTATTCCGGTCGTCTCCTTGGGCCCGACTATTATTTCCCATTCAAGCTTCAAGGCATCTTCAAGCTCACCCTTGATTCTGGCCACTTTGCCCGGGATGACTAGCTTTCTGTGCTTCACTTTGCTTTCAATGCCACATTTCTTGATGAATGTTCCTACGGAATCCCCGCTAAACTTACCTGCTGCCCAGGCAGTGAGGACCCCAAGCCCTTCCGCATCTTTGACACAAATGTAGGCAGGAACCTTGGTAGCCTCAACAGCCGATGAGACAAGAAAGTAAGTCAGAGCCCAGTTTGAAGTGACCAGGACTGGCGAGGATTCATCGGGTTCTCCGACTTCATAATACTTCTCCTCTACTGCCATGGGGAAACGAGGATCGGTATAGATGTTCAGCCGCTGAACCAGGAGAGGAAGCAGGGAATATTGGTCGAAATCAGAAAAGACGATAATACTTGCCCATTTATTTATGAACGCCGAGCCCACCAGCATTTCTTTCAGCCCATCCTTGGCCATGAAGCAAGGGAAGGCGATAGTGGGATAGCCCAGAGGCTTGAAACCTTGCTTCAGCGCTGCCTTCCTGACAAAAGTCTGGTCTCTTATTGCCTCCAGCAAATTCTTGGAACCAGGGTCTAGAACCAGTTCCTCAATTCCGGCCTCCTTTAACTTAACAGTCAGAGGGATGAGCTCTTCAATACTCTTCCCGTGAATGCCAACAGGAGTAAGGTTCTCCTTAATCTTTGGAATCGCCTTGTCAATGTTTTCTTTGGTTATGGGGTAGACAAGTGGGTGCCTATCTGCGCATATGTCCCGCGCCTCAAATAGGACGTCCAAATCTTCTGATATCAGGATCATACCTACATCTGTTGAATCACAGACCTTCTTCACCAGAGCCAAAAACTTGTTCTTGTCCCCTGAGGCAAAATGAAGTGCCAGAAGATTTGCCTTCAGGTTCACCCCGACCCAGGGGAACTGCAACTCTTTTATCTTCTTTATTTTCTCCTCGATTTTGGCATTGTCTTCGTTGTCTGAGATAAGCAGCGTAATGCCCGGTGAATGCACAAATGTCTTCTCATGCCTGTATATCACTTCTTCGTTACCCACTCTGACGGCGTTCTCTCCTGAGCCCACAGTGACAAGCTTTATCGGTGGTGCCAAGAGGTCCAGTAGCTTGGCCTTAACTTCCTCAGATAAGTAAGGACATTTATCGACAGTAGCCCCGCCTGACGCCAGTTTCATGGCAAAGGCAAAACAGGTAGGAAAGCCACAGTCCTTACACGGCTTCCTTCCGGGAAGCATCTTTACAATCTCAGAACCTGCAATTGGCATAGCAAACCTCCTTCTATAGCTATCAGTTTTCAGTTAACTGATTGCTGATTGCTGACTAATCCTGCCTTTAGGTTGGAAGCTGCACCTCCCCCTTTAGCCAAGGATGCCCCACCTTTTCCAGAAATGCCAGAAGCTCATCCACGTTCTTGACATCTTCTTCTGAGGCTATTTTATCGTAAAGTCCTTTCGCTTCCAGCGCGTCCTTGAACCTTTCCTTCAACTCCTTGGGCATCCACACTATACGGGCCAGACCACCGTCGGCCTGGATGAACTTGGGAGACCTTAGCTGCTGCAGTCCGGTTCCCAGTCTTCCTTCTATTTGTTTGCCTCCGGAGGTTTCTCCTGCCATATGAGAAAACGTTTCCCCGATTACAGTTTCACCCTTGAACTCCCTGTGTACCACTCCAAAAGCATCGGTCTCGGGAATGTAATAGACAATCGCTTCGAAACAGCCACAAGACGTGTGCGGGTGCTCAAATGCACTGTAGAGATAGACTCTATCGTAGTTTCCCAGAGACTTCTCAGCTTCAACAGCATTCACCCCTGAATATTCGCCTTTTACAGGGTCTATAAGCTCGCCTTTTGCTATGGCAAATATGGGTCCTTCCGGGTCAATCTTGGCAGCAGCTCTGCCGTCGAACCAGTTTATGGCCCCACAGTTGGCGATTCTGTTGGGCGTTATGATAGAGCAATGGGTTGGAGCGAAGCTCTGACACAGGACACACCCGTAGAAGGTATCCACATCCTCGTCATTCAATTTCCTCACCCGTTCGTCTCTGGCGGCATAAACCTCCAAGGCATGGGGCAGAAGTTCCTTTATCTTTGCTTCATCGGTGATAATAGTGATCTGGATCTTCTCGATGATCGGCATCTCCGATGTATAAAGTAAGATGTAGATTTCTCCCAATTCCCGCAGCGAAGTAAAGCCCTTCTTATAGCAGTTTTTACTTATCCTCATCCACGTATCCTGCCTCTGATTCATGTGATACCACCCCTCAATCATGTTAGTGAACATATGAATCCGCCTCTCGATGATTGCCTCGGCATCCTTGTCCAGTTGTCCTCCGGCAACATCCACCAGAATGGCAATAGGATAGCTACCACCGCCTTTCTCTTCATCGTAAGGCTGCAAATCACCTAGGTCCGGGCCGATGATTTCTACTTTCTCATGCTCTATTTCATCAGGACTTTTGACTGTTGCTAATTCAAACTTATGTGCTGCTTTTGGCCCACCGAATTCTATGTACAGGTCTTCCTTTCTTATTACCTCGCCTTCGTATTGAGGTCCGATATCAACATGAAATCCGTCTGCCATTTCTTATGCTCCTTTCTTCAAATTATCTATTAGGCTTTCCAAGAACGCTTTCCACTGCTCATCTTTTCTGAAATTGGGCAGAGAATAGTTTGCATTAGGGAAGTAATACTTGCACAGCGTCATTGTTTTTAGGTGAGGAGCGAAATGCTTGAGCACAGAGAGGCCCTGCTCTCCAAGATCGCTCCTTATACCGAAGAAGATCACCAAGTCATGATTGCCTTCCTTCTTGACTCCCTGCCAGTTGGGATCCTTGAGGGCATTGATTATCTCCACAACATCATAGAAGCTATCCGGCGTCACGCCCAGCTCTCCCATCTTTGCTCTGACCTGGGCCGTGGCGCATGTAGGAATGTTAGCAGCCTTGGCAATCTCCAGAGCATACTCCAGGACCAGTTTGTCACCAAGCGAATGTTTCAGCAGAAGAGGGCCCAGTACCAGCAGCGGCCTCTTTGCTTTCTGTATCAGGCCAGCATATTCCTGGGCATCTTCTATCAGCCTGGCCGATTTGATCCCGGTTAAGACATTTACCCTATGATATGGTATCACTGCACTCATTTTATCCTCCTTCTAATGTATCACTGCATCCACAGGAACCTTGCTGGGATAAGTGCCGATAAGGGTAGGAAGTCCCACGGGCTCCCTGGGTTTCCAGCCGATTTTCTGCAGGTACTCCCGCACTTCTTTCTTATAGACAAGCGGAATATCAGGATCCCTGCGCACGAAGAGGTGAATGTCCTCAGGCAGACCACCACCCATGTACTTCTTGTGTAGGGAGATGTAATGGTTCAATTTTATCGCTCTTCCCTGAGGGGTATCATTCTTCCTTATGCACAACTTGGGGATCATCACCATAGCCTTTTCTTTAGTCTCACACACGTAAGCCAGGTGCTCGGGGGAAGGCTCTCCAGTATCCACAATTTCCCTCTTCCGGGCATCCATAACTCTCCAATCGTCCTCTTCCTTTCTCGATAGATACAACCTTCTATATTTGGAGGAATGAGGTCCCAGTATCACCGGGATGCCCAACCTGTTGCAGCCTGTGCCAATGGCGGCCGCCTTCTGAGAGTACACTCCCCAGGCCACTCCCACAGCACCTACACGATTAAGGACATAATCAGCCATCACTTCGTAGTTTGCTCTCAGGGGCAGCGCAGCAAAGATATTGGCAATCTTTATGGCCGCTCCCGTGATATGGCTGTTGGCAACGCAGGAGCCAACGTTCACCACTCCTCCCATGTCAAAAGCCGGGGGATATTTTTCATACACGGTCTTGCCATCGGCATCCTTCCACATCCCGGCAACCATACTAGTGCAGCCGGAAACAACCACGATGTACTTTCTCCTGGCAAACTCGTCCACCATCTCCGCAATGTCTCGAATGTCAGGATAGTTAGTGCAACCTACCAGGGCAACCACTCCAGGGATTGTACCCAGAGTTATGGGGGCACCGACAGTCCGTATCTCAGTATCCATTATCGGACCACGTCCGGCTCTCACCTTCCATTTTTCCATGCTTGCCGCAGTCTGCATTATCTTGAAGATGGGAATCTTGCGAGGACATTCGGCCTCGCACTTTCCACAGCCGATGCAGAGATTGAATTGCTCCCTTATCAGGTCAAAATTGCCCTTGGCGACCTCGGCTATACCAGCGCCAATGTTGAAAAGGTTAGGGCATACCTGCTCACACATACCGCAGACATTGCACTTCGTGGCCAGTTCCTTGGCCTCTGCCTCCGTCAGCCATTCTTTTCTCCTCTGCGGGGCAATTTCAATGGCCACCTTGGCCGCTACCTCGGCCGCTTTTCGAGAGTCGAGGATGGCAAAATGCTTCTTGTCCTCTACCATCTGTCTGACTATCTCTGCGGTATCCATTTCGGAGGCATCTTCAAGTCCATACATAGCCTTGTCCAGAGTAGCTATGAGCGCTGATCCGGCTTTGGACGCCTCTATTGGCATATCAGTCCTGACGCATTGCTCATCGGTCATTATTACATCGGCAATGCCACTTCTGATGAAGAAAAGCTGCCGGGAAAAAGGACCAACAACTTTGGCTCTATCAGAATACCTGCTTGTCTCCAGAGCGGTGCAACAGACACCACAGACTTCAACCTGGTCATAAAGATTATTCTCCCGGAGGTAGTCAATGACCACAGTAGAAGTGGCCGGGTTATGCCCCACAAACAGGATCACCGGTTTGCTTTTGTCCACGGCTGCCCACCCCAAATCTATCAGGGGCGTATCAGCGACTGAAGTTGGGTAATTGAATCCCACAATCTGGGCAATATCAGCCACTTCCATGCCCACGTGGTCCAGCATGCCCGCATGAAGAGCTTTCGATTCATAGTCCAGGTAGCTCCCCTCCTGCCCCATATTAGTCGAATCCAGAAGGTGGGTGATTTCCTTGTAGACATATTCTATGGCTTTGGAAAGATCACCCAGAGTCTCAGGCTTCAAGCCCACAACTGTCCTTATGTGCGGTGCTTCGATACTGATTGACCCACCTAGATCTATCTTCTTGTCCGGGCCGTGTTTATCAATCAAGAATTCCAGAATGTGCCCGGCATGGGCACTATGAGCGGAACATCCCATCAAGCAGGTCAGAAGCACCCATCTTGCCTGCTGAGTAGCTATATCAATGCCGCAGCCTCCTCTCCTGGTCTCGGTGAGGTCACATTTGCCATAGGTACAGAAGCAACATAAATCACAGAAAGGCGCATAAAAAGGCGCATATGTTTTCAACAACCTCATGTCCCAGTTTCTGAGGTCGGGAATTTCTGGCATCGGAGTGGGACCTACCGGCTCCCAGGCAATCTCCGCTTTTATCTTTTCCCGAATTTCTTCTAATTTCCGCGTTATTTCTTTGACTTGTGCCATTTTCTTACCTCGCTTCTATTGTTTCCTTTATTAGTTTCAAGGTCTCGGGATGCCTCAGTACAATAATATTTGCCCCGGCCAAGAGAAGCGATAGCGCTGTCACTCCTTCCCAAAGCAATCCTTGTTTCTTATTTTCCTTGGCCTGTTTTGTCTTCCAGCATTCCCCACCAAGATTGGCAATAATCGGCATCATGGTCATACTGTCTTTTGTCATAATTCCAATCTGTTTTACCCGCTCGATCAAAGAGAAACTATATTCCATGCCATAGCCCAATGCGGAAGACAACGGATCAATCACAATTCTGTCCGGAGGAAATATCTTGCTGAGCTTGACATTCAGTTCCTTAAGTAAGTTGATATCCAGAGGACTTTGAGCAATAGCTGTGTGCCCGTGGTTCAGAATTGCCTTGCCCACTGCTTCGTAGTTTTCCTTAAGCACCGGGCCTATAAGGAGGTTCATGCCATCGCATACTTCAGCAACCTTGGAAAGCACCTCTACATCTTTCTTTTCATCTCCTGAGCCATAGACAATCAAAGGTACAGCTATAGCCTCGGCTACTTCCTTGGCCAATGTCGCTGCCTTATCTGCAGGAGCATCTTTGACCGCCGGGTCTGTACTCATGAGAAAGAGCGAGACTGCATCTACACCAGCGCCCTGGCATTTCTTGGCCCAGCTGACCGAGTTGGCGATTACATCCTTGAAGGGTTCCACTGCATGCTCAGGCCAGTCTTCAGGCTTCATGTCCAGAACTTCAAGAGCAAACTTCACCGGATTGGGATTCGAGCCCTGGTCAAAAAAATGAAGGGGAAGAATATTCTCTCCCCCAATCTTCAAGCTCTTATTGCCTTTCCCAATAGCTACCTCTCTAACTACCCCGGTATACGCTTCAACTGGTGCTTTGTAATCCATCGTTTACCCTCCTTAACTTTCCAGCCAGGCGTCGGAGTACAAAGTCTCCCCCATAAGAACCCTGGCCGTCTTAACATACTCAATTTCCTTTTGAGCCAGGGCGGACAGGTCTATGTCCTCCTTGTCCATGGCTTTATGAATAAGCTCGGTAATCTTCGGCATCTCTCCCTTGGCCAAGCTCATAAGCTCTTTATCCAAAGGGTCAGCAATCGCAGAATAAAGCCCATCTCTGCCCAGCATCATCAGATAGGTGCGGTTAAGAAGCGGCCTGAGTTGCTCCGGTACCCCGTTGGATACATTGGAAAGCCCCACCGTTGACTTAACGCCAGGCAAAACATCCTCGAGTATCTTGATGAATTCCAGATTTGTTACCGCAAACC
>JAOUDT010000235.1 GCA_029859145.1 Dehalococcoidia bacterium | reverse complement strand
CATTCTCTCTCGGGAATGAACTCAAAGAAGTTGAGGCTGGGGTAAAAGCTCATGCCCTCGTAATCCCAAGTCTGGACGGCATACAAGCCCCCCTCTGTGCCACCGTATACCTCCAAGGGACGTCGCCCCCATAGCTCGTTGACTCTCTTCCCGAAGACTGTGGAATCTGCACCACCACCGAGGATTACCTTAACCGACCACAGGTCCTTAGGCAACATGGAGCGGCGGCCTAGCTTGCTCTTGACGACCGCCCCGCTCACCCGCAACAGAGCATTGGGATGAGATAACACGGAGCGAATGTCTGTACTTCTCGACCGTTGCCTGAGCTGTTCCCCTACAGCAACCAGGACCGATGATAGGCCGCCAAAGCCATCAAGCCCTCGATGCAGAGCTTCTGCGAAGCCAGCTTGCACTGTTTCCTGAAAGGATGCTATTCCATCAACATTCGAAGGTAACAGGTCATAATTGACTGCCTGTTGCGCCAAGTCAAAGCAGAGACCGCTTGCATATTCCGGAGGTCCTACCATGTATAACACCTTCAGATGTTCCTTTACTTGGGAGGTATCATGCCGCCTTTTGCACATGCCAAAAATCCCGAAGGCAACAACAGCTTTCTGGTATTCACTCAAAAAATCCTCGGACATAGGCACCCACTTGACATCGTATTCACCACTGTGACCTGAAGTGCGCACCCATCTGGCCACCCTAGTTGGCAATACCTCTTCCCTTTTCTCCACAAGCTCAGGCAAGTAATCACTATAGGTTGTCAATGGTACCTGCTCCCGAAATTCTTCCACCGTCTCAGGCATGGCGCCACGCATCACCTTCCTGCCCAGCTCGCAGCTCTTCAATAGCTCAATCTGCTCCAGAAGCAGCCTCTTCTGGATTCCCATGAATTGCTCCAGGCTAAGGTCAATAAAACCGCAGCACATCTGCCATAGTTCCCGTCTCCTCCCCTGGCGCAGTAAATCGATAGGCCTTGTCATAGCTATCCCTCCTGCTTTCTTACATTCCGGCTATCGCGACAAACGGAGAATCACTGCCTTGCGGACAGTATGACAAGGCCGCAATAGCCTGAGAAGAGATTATTTTCTAGAAGATAGTTCTATTTGAAGGTGTGAAGAAGGTAGCCGCAGGGGAAAATGCGAAAAACTTAGGAGCCTTTTACTTTAGCCGAACCGCCCAGACTCTGCAATTTGTGGCTCAGGTGCTCGAATTCGCTATTACTGGGTTGCTTGCCTAGCTCTAACCCGTAGCTGATGAAGAATTCCAGGAAATTGCGCAATAGCTCTCTCGTGCCTTCCTGAAACTGGTGAAATTCGTCTCGGGTTACGCCGCTCTGCTTCTTACCCTCTTCCTTTTCCTTTTCCTTCAACTCGCTGTCCATCAGAAAGTTGATGAACTCGGACCGCCCCAAGTCGCCGCGGTTTTCGTCTATTCTTTTCACCAGCTCGGCATCCACTATCAGCATTCTTTTTTCCGTCATCGACCGCTCCTAGTCTGATAACTCCTTACATTCATCCTTATACTAAAAGGGGTGACCTCACTCTGCTTCAGGCACCCCTCTGCAACTTTGTACTAGAGGCGCCTCAAGCTCCGTGGCCATTGTTGCCGTTTCGGAACTCGAGTACCTCAACTATGCTGTCTATGTTTCTGAGTAGCTCTCCTCCTTTTTCAGTTACCTGATAGCTGGCTGACGGATTTCCTATCTTTACTTTGTTAATGAATCCGTGGCTGAGGAGGAAGCCAAGATATTTTTGTATCTGGGCGTAGCTCATATTGGCGCTGTACATAATCTCCGTCTTGCCCGCGCCATTTTCGCCGACCCGGAGCATATCGGCTATTATCTCTATATTAGACCTTCGCCGATTCATCACAAAAAGCCCTTATGGGGTACTTTTACCCCAGTACCATTATACTACCTCGATACGACTTGTCAAGCCCCCGCATATTTCACAGGGCGAAATGATATAATATTGACACTGGGGACGATTACGTTATACGATAGATTAGCGGAGTCAACTTCGAATAAGGCAGGACTGTTTGGACTAAACATATAGACCTTCACGA
>JAOUDT010000044.1 GCA_029859145.1 Dehalococcoidia bacterium | reverse complement strand
CTAATTTGGGATTAGGTTGCGGTAACCCCGTAGCCTTGGCCTCTTTGAAAGAGGGAGAGGTGGTCCTGGATTTGGGTTCTGGGGCCGGATTTGACTGCTTTCTGGCAGCTTCACGGGTCGGCCCTCAAGGCAAGGTTATCGGTGTGGATATGACTCCGGAGATGCTAGATAAGGCCCGCGAGAATGTCCGCCAGGGGAATTATCAGAACGTAGAGTTCCGATTGGGAGAAATCGAAAATCTACCAGTGGCAGATAATTCGGTAGATGTGATTATCTCAAACTGCGTCATTAACCTATCTCAAGACAAGCCTAAAGTCTTCAAAGAGGCTTTCAGAGTCTTGAAACCCGGTGGTAGGTTGATGGTCTCGGATATCGTACTACTGGGTGACCTGCCGCGAGAAATATTGAACTCCGTTGAAGCTTACGTGGGTTGTATTGCCGGAGCCAGCAAGAAAATCGATTATCTTGAAGCTATCAAGGCAGCGGGGTTTACGCAAGTAGAAGTAGTTGACGAAACTGTCTTCCCTACTGACGACATGGCCAATGACCCCACTGTTAAGGCGGTGGTTCAAGAGGCGCATATCACTCCCGCACAGGTCAAAAAGGTGGCATCGTCCATCATCAGCATGAAGGTTTCCGCTTTGAAGAAATGAAGCCGGTCGGGCTACCCAGCAAGGCTATGCCCTGCTGGGTAGCCAAAAAGACCCTGCTAGCAGCGAAGTCTTAGTCTTAACATAGTAATCTGTTTATCTTCACAGATTAGAGGAAATAGGGTACTGAATATCAACCTGTTGTTCCCGGTGTCGGCCATCTCATCCACAAGGGAGATCAATGGCAATTACAGCCTATCGAGATGACACAATAGTACAAATGTTAACAAATTGTCCTTTTGCCACGTCAGGGGTAACAACACAGGCTTCCGTCACTTGCCTCCCGCGTCAAGTCCAGGAGAACGTGTTAGGAACGAATCTTGAATTTGGCTACCTGTGGAGACGGTAGGAATTCCCATTCCCCTCTACAGCCAGAGTTACCAGCAGCCACTTCCAGATGTAGCATCGCAATACCGCAATCCAGACGTTTAGAGACATTGAACTCTGGCCCGCTGGTCCTTACGAAAACTGTGATACCGTCTTCTTGCACGTCAAAGCCCCACGGCTGACGATTCGCAGCAGAAGGAGCGAGCCTGGCAGCTTCAAGAGATCCGTTTATCCAGTCCGGCCACCTCTCCCTTGGCAAGCCTCTAGCCAGCTTGGAAAGCGGCAGACGATTATGTGACCGGCCAAAGCGGGCCATCAACTTCTCCTCCCACGACTCCAACTCTAGGGCATGACCCACCGGAGTTACGGCCAGTACCCGTTCTTTATTGCTCACTCCCACAAGAGAGGCCACGACCTCCGGCCTGAAGAAGCCGCCGACCCAACAAGTATCTAATCCCAAAGCTGTCGCCTCCAAGATGATTGCCTCACCCGTGTAGCCAACCTTCTCCTGGACAAACGGACCATCCATGTTTCCGATGAAAGCAATGAACGCTGGGGCGCCTTTTACCTTGCCGTAGCTGCCAATAATGCCTTTGAAAACGCTCTCTGCCGATTCAGTTTCAAGACGTGAACGAGCGTCGGTAAATGGAGTGAACTGGTTGCAGACCTTGTCCAGAGCTGCCAGGGCCTCTGGTGCTATGGGTAGATTTGGATCGAAATGCCTGCGTGACCTACGCTTTTCAATTGCCCGGTGCCATCTTGAGAAGGGGACATCCATATATTACCAATACTAGAGAGAGAATTTCCTCATCTGTCGCGATATTGCTCGGTAAACAAGCCTAATGCATCAACCGAATCTTAGAATCTCTTATCAATCATCGATCCATTCTGACCAGCTCCTGAAGCTATCTTATCTATAGTCATGAGGTAACACGTAATACTATCGTCGGGGCAGGTCACATGCCTTTAGGTTCCAAGCCTTTTATCCTTCGGCCGCTTTTCGACGTACGGCAAGAAAAATCATCAAGCTCGCTACGGCTAGCAATACTATGCCCCCTACAAGTAATCCCACGCCAAAGCCAACCAGTGAGGGTATTTTAGCTTTGAAGATTACATCAAGATCAACACCTCTTGAACCATCATCATTCATCACCACTATTGAATAACTGCCTGCTCTTGTTTCCCAGACCAGTGTCTGGCTTGCGGTTCCGACTGCAGAAGCAGCCCATATAGATTCAGAAGCAGGAGGTGATGGCTCATAGTTACCGGGATGATTAGTATATGTTATTCTGTTGAAATCTAGACGCCAACCGAAGCCAATATTATCAATTTCGTCGTAGTCGACGTTGTCAAGATAGTCTTCCAGTTCTACCTCGTCAGCCACACCCATGAAAATTTGCTTCGAAGGGTCATTGTTCTCGCCTTGAAATTCAAAAACCGTAATTACTCCTATAGATCTCAAGACTCTCACTGCCGTTTCATCTAACTCGATAGGACCAGCAACAACGGCATACGAGTTTCTCTCGATATGTACAGTGTCTGAGGCTAAATATCCCGCACTATCAAGATATCTGCCATTCACCCACAGCAGAGTCCCGCCACCAGCTATTAAAGCTATGGATATCAATAGAAAAATGATTCCGAAAACAAGAAGTGCTATCTTTCCTCCGCTCATAATAATACCTCCATATTCACACAGTATTTTGGAATATCTTATTAAATCATTCGTAAAATAGTTATAACACTGGACGGCAAAACATAACAAAATCGTGACATTTTGGCGTTTGCAGTAGGCCTGATTCCTGTCATGTACCTGCAATTCAGGAATGAAGAAACGCCTGGAAGTGAATCTATGGATTCCTGCTGAGTGACTAGGGCTCTACCTTTCGCATCAAAGTATGCTCGTATGACTGGTTGAATGAAGTCTGATACAATTAGATAGTGGTCTTTGCGGGTGATAGTTGATGGTGAGTGCCAGTCCCTCCGGGCATCTTCTTCAGAGAGAGTCACTATGGGATACAACGTAGTAATAATCGGTGCAGGGCTATCCGGCTTAACTGCTGCGAGTTTGCTGGCGAAAAGAGGCCTGCATGTAGCTGTTATCGATAATAACTACAAGCCGGGCGGTTCCTGTGGAATCTTCAAACGAAAGAATATCACCTTCGATCAAGGGGCGGCCATGCTTTATGGCTTTGGAGAGAAGGGATTCAATGCCCATCGCTTTGTGTTCAACTGCCTGGAGGAGCCGATCGATGTTATCAAGCATGATTTGCTGTACTGCGTGAATTTCAAGGGTAAGAGAATAAGATTCTGGGCAGATGTTGACATGTTTGCTGAGGAACTGGCGCAAGTGTTCCCCCCTGAAAAGGAGAATATAAAGAGGTTCTATCACGACCTTGAGAAAATGTACAGACATGTGATGGTAGAGAGCCCGAGTTATACTACCCCCGATGAAACAGATCCGGACGAAGCATCAAAAGTCTTCTCACGGCATCCAGATTCCTATGCTCGGTTCCTGAGCTATATTGATAAGAGTGCAAAGGACTTACTGACTGAATACTTTTCCGATCCAGAGATATTCAAATTCTTCGATAAGCTTACCTCCACTTACTGTTATGCCACTGTAGAAGAATCTCCGGCCGTCCTCGCTGCAGTCATGTTTGTGGATAATCATGTCGGAGGCAGTTATTATCCGGCCGGTTCCACGCTTTTTCTACCGGGGAAACTGGAGAAAGTAATCGAGGAAAATGGCGGAGATATGCTGCTTGAAAATGAAGTAGTAAGAATTCTGTTTAGCGGCGGCCGTCCTTCCGGGGTAGAACTGAAGAGCGGCAGTAATATATATGCAGACAATATCATTTATTCCGGAACGGTGTGGAATCTGTACGGGAAATTGGTTGATAGAACACATTTGTCAGCTCAAAGAATAGACTGGGCGGCAAATCAAGTGCCCACACATCCCAGCGTCGTATTGTATGCCCATATAGATAAGCGAGTCATTCCGGAAGATACAGCGCCAATTGAAATGTTGGTGGGAAATCCGGATTTGCTGGATGAAAGCGAAGTGACCGCTTATATTTTAAGTATCGACGACAAGACACTATGCGATGAAAACGGTCATACTGTTGTTGCCATCGGTCCCACATTTGCAGATTGGGATTATGAAGATGTAGACGACTATCTTCTCAAAAAGGAAAAGGAGAAAGCGCGGCTGATTGCTGTGCTAGAAAAGAGATTCCCCGGATTTACAGATGGCGTACGCTACGCCGAAGTTGCCACACCGAGAACCATTGAACGATATACACTTAAGAATGGTGGTGCCGTAGCAGGACCGAAGCAAATGCTGGGCCAGCACATGTTACACAGGCTCCATACCAGAAGTGAATGGGATAATCTGTTCTGCTGCGGTGAGTCTACTGTAATGGGGACCGGCACACCGACGGTGACCACGTCTGGTATAAGTGCCGCAAACGCAGTACTAAAAAAACTGAGGCTTGAGCCATTCAAGTATCAACCTGACATGAAGAACTATATCAAAACGGTGGCCAAACCGTTTAGAGCAGAGAGCCTCTATGAAGGGTATCCGGAAGAAACGCGGGCAATCATGCGTCAAGCCTCCAGATGTCAGTATTGTGAAAATCCACAGTGTTCCACGAATAGGGAATGGGATATTCGCGGCATCATGAGACGGGTCACTGTAGGCAATTTCGCCGGGGCCGAAAAGCGCGCCAGGCGATCCCTCACTACAGAGGCACTGAGTAAGACATCATTAGCCGAATGCGAAAAACGATGTGTGCTCAACAAAGATGTCGGTTCATCGGTGGAAATACAAAAGGTGATTGACTACGTCACCACGAAACAGTAAACCACGAATATACGTTCTCTGATATTGATCTCCCAGGACTAGAGTAGCGTCAGCGAAGATTTTACCTAGTATCTAGTGCGCTTTGACACGCGTATTCTTGGCCCGTATAATCTATTTACTCAAGAGAAGTTCATCTATTATAGTTCGGATTAAGGAGGCATAGCATGTCTGTCAACCAATCAATTGAACAGCGGCTTGCTAAACTGCGCAGATGGAATATCGTTGTCGGCCTGATCCTGGCGGTACAAGCTATCATGATTGCAGTGCTTACAAACGACTTTGCTCTTCCGGTTACAGCCACATTTATGAGCGGGCCACCCGGCACCGCTCCCGTGCTTCACCACCTGTTTGATATACACACTGGTTGGGGGGTTTTTGCTTTCCTGGCAATCTCAGCCGGTGCCCTGTTGATAATCGCATCTCCGCCTGTCTTTCCATGGTACAAGCGCAACCTGTTACAGAACCGTAACTATGGGCGCTGGATCGAGTACTTCTTCAGTTCTTCAATTATGATCGTGTTAATCGCTCAGATAACCGGGATTAGCGACATTGCTGCCTTATTGGCCATCTTCGGCATAAACGCCTGTATGATACTTTTCGGTGCTTTGCAGGAGAAGTATGAAGAACCGGGCAAACCGAGCTGGCTACCTTTCTGGTTTGGCAGCTTTGCAGGCGTCATTCCCTGGATCGCAATCGTCATCTATGTCTGGGCACCGGGATTGAATACTTCGCCTCCTGGATTTGTATATGGTATCGTCATATCACTTTTCGTTTTCTTTAACTGCTTTGCTGTCAATATGGTGTTACAGTACAAGAAAGTCGGTCCCTGGCGGGATTACCTGTATGGGGAGAAGGTGTATATTCTTCTCAGTCTGACGGCCAAGGCATTGCTAGCCTGGCAGGTGTTCTTCCCGGTACTGTTGTCATCCTGATTTCTGAACAGCTGGGCCTGGTTGTGGTCCTTTTCCACGCTCGGTGTCCCGCGGGGGCATAATAGCCAATCTGTAGCAGGCCTGATCCGTATGGTGTCTCTGGAATTAGGTAGTAACGAAACGCTACCTTGTTCGACCCCTGCAAGTGTGAAGGCAATAAAATGTGCGAGGGCGATAGAACGGACTCCCATCACATGGTGAGCAATCTAGGACCTCCACCCATGCTATGATAGACACTGACTGAACCCAGAGATTGACATTATATTCACGGGGCGTTTCATCATCGATAAATAGCTTTGAGAAGTAGGCAAGAAGCAGATGCGCTCCCCTATCGTTAGTATGGTAGCTATAGCATTTTCAGTGCTCGTCGCCAGCCGCAGTTCCTCAGTTGATGGAGCATCAGATGAATTACCTCAATATTGGCCGATTAATGGCCGGCGAGATTGAAAGGAATCTGGGTCAAGACCGTAGCGCACCGTGGTAGATTTTATCAAGCGAAGTCCCTATCTGAGTATGTGGCTCAAACTTGAACTTTCTGTCTCTAAAGAGCGTCAAACATGCATCTACCACCTGTGAGTCATACAGTACACCCTTGTTTTGTGATATTTCCGCCAACGCCTTGTTTATACCCAGAGCTGGACGGTAAGGCCGGTGAGAGGCCATAGCATCGACAACATCAGCTACGCCCAATATCCTGGCCTCCATGATGATGTCTTCGCCTGATAGGCCTGAGGGGTATCCGGAACCATTCATTCTTTCGTGATGTTGAAGCACAATCTGGGCAACTGGCCACGGAAAATCGATGGTCCTTAGTATTTCGTAGCCAAGTCGCGGGTGCGCTTTAATCATCATAAATTCGGGTTCAGATAGCCCGTCGGGATTCATGAGGATCTCGGCAGGCACACGGACTTTACCAATATCATGAATGAGCCCGGCCAGGCGCAGCCCATTAATCTGCTCTTTAGAAAGGCCCATCGCCTCCGCCATGGCGCAGGCAAGCTGAGTTGCCCGTTGTTGATGACCTGCGGTATGGGGGTCCCTCATCTCGACCACGATGGTCATGGCCTGTATGGCGTGCTCCATGGCACCCAACAGCCTCTCAGTGCTCTGCCTGGCTTCCTCCAGCGCCTGTTTTCGTTCGCTGATATCGCGACCTATTGCCAGAATCTCGACAGGTCGTCCTTGGGTGTCACGTAGGAAGGTACACTTGGCCTCGACTGGCACCAACGAGCCATCCTTGTGAATCAATTCCAGGTCTAACATCCGCGACCGAGCGAGGTTCTTCTGCCCCTTACTTTCTGTGCTCAGCTCCTCTTTCAGAAGCTCCGTTGCCAGCTGGTATGAAGCTTTAGTGCAGACTTCTTGCATGGGCTTAGCCATTGCTTCCTGAACACTATAGCCCAGCAGGAGTGCTAGAGACGGACTGATGTATGTAGGCCACATGTTCATGTCCACGGTCCACACGGGATCTGTGGCGCGCTCAGCTATTAGACGGTAGCGTTCCTCACTGTCGAAGACTGCCATTTCCACTTGCCTGTGCTTCCGTTTTGACGTCAGCGATTCGGTCGCCGCCTTACCTAGATCTAGTTCGCCGTGGACTACGTTTCCGCTTCGTCCCGCGCCACGAGCCTGCGGTTTCCTATTTGATTTGGCCATCATATACCTCGACTTGGCCGTACTTTGTACCAACATTGGTGGCCCACCAGCAGGAACACGGAGTCCAGTTCACACTTTCGCATGTGCCCCACTGAGTGTTACACCAACCACCACAACGTCTTGAGGCACACGACCAACGGCCCACCTTGATGCTAGTCTTCAAGCGCCATCTCCTATATAAAAAGATTCTACATTAATCATTATATCGCTAGTTAAGAAATAGTCAATGGTTCTGGCGCGGCGTCCAGCATATGCCACGTAGTTAGGAAGCCACAAAACGTTATTTTGCCAAGTCAGAGGCGACAATCCAGGCCGATGTGCAACTGCACTCTCAAGTATACCTAGGACCTTCCCATCGCCGCCTCGTTGCCCACACCACCACTGCCACTGAAACCAGTACCAGCAAAACTGCTATAGCCATCTTCTCGGTTGAAGTAGTATTGACAGCCATGGTGCTCATAGCCACAGCAGGCACCAACCCGGCTCTCACTATTTGCTTCAGGCTGGGATGCTCGGTTATGAACTCGGCCATTGGCGGGCTGACTTTATAGTAGAAGTCCACCAGACTTCTTCCCACCGTGTTATGCAGCAGGTATTCATCTCTGAACTCACGGAGAATCTGTATTTCCTCAGCCATGGGCGTGCCGTAGGCTGCGGTGGCGATGAAGCACCCCTCCGGGGATGGCGGCACCTCTTCAAAGTTGGCGGCTATAGAGTAATCTCCGTTCATGGTGATGGTGGTTGAGACGACGGTGACGTTGGCAATGGTCCCCACATCGCCTGTCCAGTCGACAAAGCGGTAGCCGGAATCCGTAGTCGCCACCAGGTCGACCACCGTTCCGTCGTCGTAGGCGAAAGTCCCTTCACCGGGGGTGGTTACCGTACCTCCAGCAGTGCTGGAAGTCGTCAGGTCATATACCTTTACAAAGTTTGCCGTTATGGAGTAGTCTCCGTTCATGGTGATATTGGTTGCGGCGGCGGTGATATTGCCAATGGTCGCCACATCGCCGGTCCAGTTGACGAAGCGGTAGCCGGAATCCGGAGCCGCCACCAGATCGACCACGGT
>JAOUDT010000043.1 GCA_029859145.1 Dehalococcoidia bacterium | reverse complement strand
AGCTTCTTGGGATTCTTTCGGATTCATATCAAGTATTGGATGACCCAGGCTCTAACTAAATATTGAAAAAGGAGGTCATCCAATGAGTTTTCAGGACAAAACCATCCAGTGTGCCGATTGTGGGACCGACTTCAGCTTCACCGCTGAGGACCAAGAGTTCTTTCAATCCAAGGGCTATACTAATGAGCCAAAGCGCTGTCCTTCGTGCCGACAGGCAAGGAAGACAGAGCGGAACGGAAGTCGTGCGGACAGATACGGTCTCCCGCGCAAGATGTTCCCTGCCGTATGCGCCGACTGCGGCAAAGAGACCCAAGTACCTTTTGAGCCTACTAACGGCAAGCCGGTCTATTGCAGCGATTGCTACAGAAAAGTCAGACCGAGTAGATAATACGGGTTTGACCACAGGACATACATGGGCCGGGATACCTGGCCTGTGTATGTTTCTGGAATGTGACGGCGTGTCATCTCAATGAGAGTCTCGACAGGTCAGGCTGAATCCCAGGACTGCCCGCTGTGTCGCTTTCACAGGATGACGCAAATGAGTAGAACTCTGTGTGTGGCAAAGCCCCGCCACCATTTTCCCGGGCAAAGACTACGAGATTAAACAAGAGGAGGTGCACTAGTATGAAGATTTATGTCGGTAACCTACCTTCCGAGGTAACTGAACAAGAATTACGCGAGGAGTTTGCGACTTTTGGCGAAGTTGCATCTGTAAACATCATAAAAGACAGGTACAGCGGGCGCCCTAGGGGGTTCGGGTTTGTAGAAATGACATCGGTGTCTCAAGGTCAAGCCGCAATTGCCGGCCTCAACGGTAAGGCATTGAAGGACCAGGCGCTTGCTGTTAACGCGGCTCGCCCACCTTCTGACAACAGAGGTGGTGGGTCTTACGGAAACAGGAGAAGCGGCGGACCCAATAGAGGATGGCAGAGAAGGTATTAGACTCCTTCCTGTTCATTCCTGCCTGAGACACAACATATGTGTCCACGAGGGCACAAAAAGGAGCATAAATTGAAGATATTGTTAGTTTATCCCCGGTATCCGGATACCTTCTGGAGTTTCAAGCATGCTTTGAAATTCATTTCCAAAAAGGCTGTCTTTCCCCCTCTGGGTTTATTGACTGTAGCTGCCATGCTTCCCGAGGAGTGGGAGAAAAAGCTTGTGGACCTGAATACCACGGCCCTGACAGATAAAGACCTTGAGTGGGCTGATTATGTGTTTCTCAGCGCTATGGTGGCGCAGCAAAATTCGGCGAGGGAGGTCATCGATAGGTGCAAAAAGTCAGGCACCATGATTGTTGCCGGCGGTCCCTTTTTCAACCCCGGGTATGAAGATTGGGGGTTTGATGGCATAGACCATCTTATATTCGGCGAGACTGAAGATATACTGCCGCTTTTTGTAGAGGACTTAGAGAAAGGCTGTGCCAGGCATATCTACGCGTGCGAAGAGTTCCCGGATATAAGGAAGACTCCTGTGCCTTTGTGGTCGCTTATCGACAGGAAAAAATACCAATCGATGAGTATCCAGTATTCTCGTGGTTGTCCTTTCAATTGTGAATTCTGCGATATCGTCATACTGAACGGGCACAGACCGCGGACCAAGGACGAAAGCCAGGTAATAGCCGAACTGGATGCGTTATACGACATGGGATGGCGGGGCGGCGTATTCTTCGTTGACGATAATTTCATCGGCAACAAACGAAAACTAAAGTCGGAGATTCTGCCGGCAGTAATTAAATGGATGGAAGAGAAGAATCGCCCCTTTACATTCTTTACGGAAGCATCCATAAATCTTGCCGATGATGAAGAACTTATGCGTCTGATGACTGCGGCGGGATTTGATATGATATTTGTGGGCATCGAAAGCCCCAGTGAAGAAAGTTTGGCCGAATGCAACAAGCTGCAGAACAAGAATCGTGATTTGTTGGCCTCAGTCAAAAGGATGCAGAACTACGGCTTGCAGGTGCAGGGAGGGTTTATTGTTGGTTTTGACAGCGACCCGCTTTCCATCTTCAAAAGCCAGATCGATTTCATTCAAAAGAGTGGAATCGTTACGGCGATGGTTGGCGTGCTGATGGCTCCTCCGGAAACAAGATTATACAAACGCTTGAAGAAGGAGAACCGCATACTGCCCAAGGGCTCTGGTGATAACACAGATGGTTCCACCAACTTCATCCCCAAAATGGGTCGCGAAGCGCTTGCCAGTGGCTACAGGCATGTGGTAGATACAATCTACGCCCCTAAGCAATACTATGAGCGTATCAAGATCTTTCTAAGCGAGTATAGACCCGGCAACAAAGCGAGATTCAAGATTTCTCTTCTCCACCTGATAGCATTGGTAAGGTCAACATGGGCCTTGGGATTCAAGGAACAAGGGAGGATACATTATTGGAGGCTGGTTGTCTGGACTTTGCTGAAGAAACCAAAGACCTTCCCGTTATCCATGGCGCTTGCTGTTGAGGGATTCCATTTCCGCAAGGTCGCGGAAAAAGTACGTGTATCCCTGGCCGGTGATGTTCGCAGACTGGAACAAACCCCGAGCCACTAGACAAAGACCGTTGACGATACTATCCGGCATTGAGCCATATTGTCACCTTATATTCTTACTCGTCTAGGAAAGCAGTCGCCGTGGTTTGCTTTATGTGGTCCCCGGAAGGGTTCTAGCCCGCCACGCCTGCGCAGAAGGCACCCGCTGCCCTGGACATCGTCCGTAGGTAGTTTGTGGTGTCCCTGGAATTCGACAGGTAAAACCTGATTTGTAACACGCCTGCTTGGTATGGTGTTCCTGAAATTCCCGCGTACCCTCTCACTATGGACAAAAAGGCACGTTGCCTAGAAAGACGGGTACTATGCTTGACGTGCGATTCAGGTAAATCACTCTAGATAGCCCCTGAGCTTTCGACTGCGGCAGGGATGACGTAGCTTGCGCAGGGCCTTGCCTTCAATCTGCCGTATTCTTTCTCGAGTTACATTGAATTCTCTGCCCACCTCTTCCAGTGTGCGAGCACGTCCGTCTACGAGGCCAAACCTGAGCTGGAGCACCCTTTTTTCTCGTTCGGTAAGTTCATCGAGCACTTTATCTATTTGTTCTTTGAGTAGCTGCTGTGAAGTGGCTTCAGTTGGTGCTAAACTGCCGCGATCCTCGACAAGGTCACCTAGACAGCTATCAGCATCTTCGCCAATGGGCATGTCTAGCGATATTGGCTGACGGAAAAACACAGCCATGACCTCTTCTACTCTCTCTGGCGTCATATCTAGACGGCCGCCAATTTCCTCATAACTTGGTTGGCGTCCAAGTTCTTGAACTAACTGCCGCATTGTGCGTAATAGCTTGTTGATTGCTTCTACCATGTGTACCGGAACGCGGATGGTACGGGATTGGTCAGCTATAGATCGAGTGATACCTTGCCTGATCCACCAGGTGGCATAGGTACTGAACTTGTAGCCTCTTCTATACTGAAACCTCTCTACAGCTCGCATGAGGCCAATATTCCCCTCCTGGATAAGATCAAGGAAGGGCATGCCCCGCGCAATATGCTTCTTAGCTACGCTAACCACCAGGCGCAGGTTTGCTTCAGTGAGGTGCTTTTCTGATGCTTCTGCTTCGGTTCCCACCTTTTCAAAGTAAGCTCTGAACTCGCTGCTGTGAGAATCGAGTTGAGACAGGAACCTGTTGCTACTCAGGAGAGTCTTTAGTTTTCGCCAAGAAGTTCTATCTCTCGCCAGGAGCTCCAGCAATTGCTTGGGCAAAAGTTGACTGTTTATGGAAAGATTCACTATGGCTTCTTCGTCCGCAGCGATCCCTTTATCTATCCCCTTGGCGATTGCAGCCATTAGCGATGGATCTATAACAACGTCGATGGCGGAGCGAAATTCAGGATTCTTGATCGTCTCTACCACATTGCTTGAGGGATCAATACCAACACACTCCTCAATAATCTGAGCAACGGCATATGCGTTGGATAATTGAGAAACTACGTGAATGACTATGTCAACGGGTGACGGGAATTTCTTATACTTCCTGAAGTGGTCATACTCGAGCCTTTCTACGTATCTACCCAGCTCTATCTTCCGGGACAGTACCTTCTCTTCGTGAGCTGTAAGCAGCGGCACCCTGCCGAGTTCCTGAAGATACATACGGGCTGAGTCGTCAATTACCTCGTAGTCCCCTACTGCTGCCGGAGGCTTGCTCTCTTCAGCTTCATCGGGAAGGGATTCTTGGTCTTCTTCTTTCTCCTCAATTTCCTGGGCTACGGCGCTGACATCTTCAACTCCGGCTTCATCGCTGAGTATGCCTTCAGCCAATATCTCATAACTATCCAGGTTGATCGTTCTTCCTTTCGTCATTGTTATTTCTCTTTTTCGAGGAAGACCTCCTGAAGTTGGTGCCCGGAGCTTGTGGTTGTGCTAATTTGTTGGGGGGAATTCAGTCCTTGCCTTCCCAGACCGCCTCCCAGTCGTTCTTATTATAGCACAACGTCCGTAGTTTGGTAAGATTGTTCACTCGCTCAGTAGCCCGGCTCTGCCCGTATGTCCTGAATCTCTCACCCTTTCTGGTCGGAGAGGAGGTATCTCCTGGCAACGAAAAGCAATGTCGCAACTGGTCTTTACGAAACGCTGGTGGCTTTGGCTTCAAGGAGATTGCACAAACGTCAGAATTGTTGGGGTACCTTTCATCAGATTGTTGGTTCGTCGCTCATTTGAAAGACCTATCAGTGATATACTGTTAGTCGTGATCTCTGAGAGATAATCACATGGCCGAAAAGTCCCGCGAAAAGCAAAAGGTGGTAGTTGTCGGCGGCACTGGTTTCCTTGGATACCAGGCCGTTAAAGAGTACATCCGTCGAGGTCATAGTGTTACTATAGTTGCGCTGCCGCCATTGCCCGAAGAAGGCCTGTTCCCAAAGGAAGTAAATATCATTCTGGCAAACATCGATAAGCTAGACGATATTAGCATTATAGATATCCTAAAAGGTCACGATGCTATAGTTTTTGCTCCTGGAGCAGATGACCAAGTTATCCCCAGGGTACCAGCGTATGAGTTTTTCTATCAGGCAAATGTTCGGTCCTGTAAAAGAGTACTATCACTGGCTCGCCAATCAGGTATTAAACGCGGCGTTATTTTGAGTTCATACTTCCTGTACTTCGACCGTATTTGGCCGGAGGAAAAGCTATCAGAATATCATCCTTACATTAGGTCTAGAAAGGAACAAGCTCAACAGTCTATGGATGTGTCAATGCCAGACCTTCAGTTGATGATTCTGGAATTGCCATATATTTTTGGCAGCATGCCCGGGCGCACGCCGCTAGGGAAACCTCTGATGCATTACATGAATTCTCGCTATCCGCTTTTCTATATGAGAGGGGAACTAACATGATCGCCGTCGAACACGTTGGCGAAGCTATCGTAGGGGCTATAGAAAAAGGGAAGGGAGGGCACAGTTATACCATCGGGGATGAAAACCTTACATGGGTTGAATTCCTGGAAAGAATATTAAGTATTCTGGGCAAGAAAAAGAGAATAGTCATTCTGCCGACTTGGATGGTGCGGCTTATGCTGAGAGTAGTAGAACTACAGCATAGACTTCGTGGAAGAGAAAGCGGACTTGATCCTGTCAGGTTTGTAGCTATACAAACGAGGAACACGTTCTTTGATCCGGCGCCGGCGGCTGAAGAACTCGGCTATGGCAGGGGAAATCTAGAAGAAGCCTTCAAAGATACCGTCGAAGCTTGTTTACGAGTGAAACTATAATCTTCATGACTATATGCCACTACGCATCATCTTAACAGGCAACACAGATGTCGAAGAAAAGAGTCCTTTTAACTGGAGCATCCGGCTCCATGGGCGGCGAAGCCCTTAAAGAGTTGTTGAAAAGAAAAAACGACTACAACGTTGTCCTGTTAATCAGGCCTTCAAAGCAAAATAGAAGGGCTTTCACAGAATATGAGGAGCGAGAAGGAATAAAAATAGTCTGGGGAGATTTGTGTAACCTCAGTGACGTACTGGAGGCCGTTAACGGAGTAGATTACGTGCTCCATCCCGCTGCGCTCATCGCCCCGGAGGCAGACAGGAACCCACAAGTCTGTAAAGGAATAAATTGCGGCGGCACCGAAAATATAATCAATGCGATTAAGAAGCAGCCAGACAATGGTGACCAGGTCCGTCTCGTCTATGTGAGCACCGTAGCCGCATATGGGGACCGGCTTCCACCCATTCATATGGTCAAGGTCGGCGATCCTCTCAAACCAAGTGTCGGTGACTTTTACGCCACGACAAAAATAGCCGCAGAGAGAGCGATCATAGAATCAGGCCTGAAATACTGGGCCGTAATGCGACAGACCTACATTGCTATTCCGAATGCACTATCTCTTTTGGACCCGATTCTCTTCCACCAGCCGGTCAACACCCATATTGAACTCATAACTAGCGAAGATGCTGGATACGGGCTCGTGCAAACCATGGAGGCCCCTGATGATTTCTACGGCAAGGTGTACAACATGGGAGGCGGCCCGGCATGCGGGGTTGTCTTTAGGGATTATCTCGAGCGGATGATGAAAATCTTTGGTCTGGGGAATTACAGAAAGATAATGCCTCTCAACTGGTTCGCTCTAAGGAACTTCCACTGCTGCTGGTATGAGGATAGCTGGGTTCTTAATGAATATCTTGGTCACTGGCGGCATTCGCTCGAGGACCATTACAGGCAGGTAGAAGACGCTACCCCCCGGTATTTGAAACTCGGAGGAAGAATCGCCCCGTCTTTTGCCGTCAAAGCATTCATTAAGAGAATGGCGGACCCATTAAAGTGGATAGAGGACAACGAGACGGATAAAATCAAAGCATTCTTCGGCAGCCGTGAAGCATGGGAAGGCATCTCTGATTGGGAACACTCCACCTACACACAACAGACAGAATCAACCAGCTCCTTCTCAGGCGTTAAAGGAAAAGAAAGCAAACCTGAAACGTATTCGATACGAGACATGCAAGAGATGGCCATATCTAGAGGAGGGCGATGTCTCTCAACAGAGTACGTTGATATTAAGACGAAGCTCAGATGGAAATGTGCTTTCGGACATGAATGGGAGGCTTCCTCGAGACTTCTGAAGGCAGGCCACTGGTGCCCAGAATGTGCCCCACCACCGTGGGACTATGACACTCAAGCCAAAGGCGACCCAGCTCTTGCTGCCATATACTACAACAATCATAATAGAAACGAATATCAAAAGGTTGATTGGTTATATTGCCCCAACGAATAGTCATCTGTTTACGTTGCTCATGTCACCTTGATTGCGCGCGCATCGTGTCCCCGCTTTTTCACGTTCAATCATACCTGTGATTTCTATGTTCTCACCGTCTAGCCATACCGCAATATCAAGCATATCTAGGGCAAGGCGCCTGCCTTCAAATTGCGTTGTCCAAGACATACTATTGGACTAGGGAGTCACAAAACGTCAGAAAGTGCATCTGATGATAATCTTGCAGAATGGACTGGAGTTTCGTAAACTTAGCCCAAGTTTGTAGTGATTCATGATCGGTTTCACGATTATCTGATGTTTGGAGGTGGGAGACAATGAGAGACCAGAAAAATCAAGCAGCAAAAAAGGCCAAGCGTGACGAGAAGCGCATTGAGGAAGAATCTGCGCAACTAGCCAGAGAGCAGGCAAGAAGAGAAACTGATCGGGACAGAGAGCAGGCGATTCAAAAAGAGCAAGCAGCAAAAAAGGCCAAGCGTGACGAGAAGCGCATTGTGGAAGAACCCGCGCAATTAGCCAGAGAGCAGGCAAGAAGAGAAACTGATCGGGACAGAGAGCAGGCGATTCAAAAAGAGCAAGCAGCAAAAGAGGCCAAGCGTGAAGAGAAACGCATTGAGGAAGAACCCGCGCAGCTAGCCAGAGAGCAGGCAAGAAGACAAACTGATCTGGCTAGAGAGCAAGCAATTGCCGAAGATCAGGAAGCGAGAAGGCGAAAAGCCAAAAACCAACCACCAGAGTAAGTTAAATAGGTGTGGATAATGGGCAAGCAGAAGCTCGGGGCACCTCGCGGGCATAATACCTGATTGGTCCTTCAGTTTGTGAAGGATGGTGTCCCTGGAATTCGAGAACCAATACCTGATTTGTAGCAGGCCTGATTGGTATGATGTCCCTGGAATTGCAGATGGGCTTCGACCACCTCCCCAACACTTACTATAACGAGTCTAATATAGAGCTATGAATTCAGCCCTACTCGGTATACCAGATACATATGATCACGGGCAGGGAGATAGTTTGCCCACGCTGGACCTGGGACTGTGTGATGTGAGCGACATGGATATTGGGCTTGGTTTTTAACCAACCGTTTATGGATTCCTCCAATTTTAAGGGTTCTTTCTCACAGAAAACCTTCACTCTCATTGGCATAATTCCACCTCCTTTCATATTTGCCATTAATATCACACTATAACCATTTTGGGCAATTCGAGCTACGCAGTCTAATCCTACTATACCGCCTACTAGTCTGGTGAAGCTTGAGGATATCTTGAGGCTTTGTCGGAGGATTGAGCGACTTTTGGGATTCTAGGGA
>JAOUDT010000234.1 GCA_029859145.1 Dehalococcoidia bacterium | reverse complement strand
TTTTGACCGCTCTCTCCAGACCGAGAATCTTGCCCACTGTTGCCCCGGTGCCAGCACCGACACAACCCTCGGCTACCTTGCCATCGCCAGCGGCCAGGCAGGCTTGATAACCCTCATTAGCCCCAGGTCTGACACTAGCATCACCTATGTTCAGGTCGAAAATAATGGCGGCTGGCACAATAGGTACCTTCCCAGCGCTGGTCTCATAGCCAAACCCTCGCTCCTCCAAATACCTCATAACACCGGTAGCAGCATCCAGGCCAAAGGCGCTGCCCCCACTGAGAACGATAGCTTGAACTTTTTCCACCAGATTTCCCGGGCGAAGCAGGTCCGTTTCCCTGGTACCGGGAGATGAACCGCTGACATCGACGCCAGCCACAGCCCCTTGCTCACAAAGCACTACCGTGCAGCCAGTTGCTGCCTTCTCATCGGTATAGTGCCCGACCTTGATTCCTGAAACATCCGTTATAGCGCTATACATAACCATAAACTAAGAAACCCTCTCGGTTATGCCGAGAGGGTTACACAAACAACTCCTGTTGTCCGTCTCGGTCACCGCCGATCCAAGCGGACTCCTATCTATCCAATTCGCCGGCTCACTGCCTCAAAGGTCAGTGGCCATCTGATAGGCTAGCAAATCCCTGCTATTCTGTCAACAGTCCGTACTCGCCAACATGATTGGTGACACTGTTTTCTTGTCGTTGCTATGTAGTGCCACCAGAATCGGCAGTTTGGTCAATCCTGATGACCTCGTTCAGCGCCGATATAGCAGCCTCTATCTGACTATCGTCAGGTTCCCTGGTGGTTATGGATTGCAGCAGTAGCCCGGGGGCGAGGAAAATGCGGACAACCGGGTTCTCAACGTGGCTTGCCCCGAACTTCATGATTTCATAGCTGATAGCAGCGATAACCGGGATGAGGGCTATCCGGGAGAGTATGCGTATCCATAGCGTTGGCTGACCGACCAGGGCGAAGACAAAGATGGCCACAATCAGGACGATGAACAGAAAAGCGGTGCCGCAGCGAGCATGGGCAGTAGAGTAGTTCTTAACCGCCTCCACATTCAAAGGCACGCCTGCCTCATAGGCATTCACCACTTTGTGCTCGGCTCCGTGGTAAGCAAAGACTCTCCTGATATCGGGAATTAACCCCATCAGTTTGAGGTAAGCAACAAAAATACCGATACGGATGAGCCCCTCAAAGATGTTGCTCAATAGTGCAGAATCAATGTGGGGGTCGATAAGATAGCGGGTGGCAAAGAGAGGCACCACGAAGAAAAGGGCTACACCCAAAGCAAGGCTGACAGCTACGGTGCCCCATAAGACCGCTGTAGGTATTTTCTCTCCCACTTCCTCTGCCGCGGCAACTTGAGCAGAGCGAAGCAATGACTGTGTGCCCAGCGCGAGAGTTTCTACAAGGGTGATGATTCCTCTCACTAGAGGCATTTGTCTGAGACGGCCTTTGTATATGCTGGCCAGCGGCTGCATCACTACGTTTAGTTGTCCATCGGGCTGACGAACAGATATGGCCACGCCCTCCTTGCCCCGTATCATCACCCCTTCAATCACCGCCTGGCCACCGTAGTGAAAAGGCTGTGCCATGGTTACTTCAATCTCCCTAGCTGCCTGAAACGAAGGCTATCATTTCTCATCGTGCAGAATCCCCAAGCGCATTATGATAGAAATGGCTGAAAACGTAAAGTCGAATTCTGAAGTAGCACCGACAAGCAAGTTTCTAGCTTCTGAGGACACGCTGAAGGGTAGATGCCGTTACGATCAAGCGGATGCTGTCACAACAAGAAATAGAAAGCCAAATGTATTCTACTTCACCTTGTATCGCTTCTTGAAGCGTTCCACCCGTCCCAAGGAGTCTACTATCCTTTGTTCACCCGTATAGAAGGGGTGGCATTTTCCGCATATCTCTACCCGGATTTCCGGCTTGGTCGACCCAATGGTGAAAGTATTCCCGCAAAGACAGGTCACCTTGGCTTTGTCATTATACTTGGGATGGATTTTAGCTTTCATTTGTAAACGCTCACCTTCTTTTTGTATCTGGTTGCTGGCTCATATTTAACATAGCCATCTATCAACG
>JAOUDT010000042.1 GCA_029859145.1 Dehalococcoidia bacterium | reverse complement strand
ACTCTTATTCCATTGGCAACGTGACTGGCCAGAGGTGTGTTGGCGGTCTGGTGGGAAAAAGTGAAGTTGATAGCGACGTGAGCAATTCCCATTCCACCGGCAGTGTAATCGGTGGGAGTCTTGTCGGCGGCCTAGTGGGGTCGAACACAGAAGGCACCGTAAGCCATTCATATTCCACCGGTGATGTGACTGGCAATGAATATGTGGGTGGCCTGGTCGGACTCCATGAACTTCGCACTGTGAGCTACTCCTATTCCACCGGCAGCGTGACAGGCAATCGGTGCGTCGGCGGTCTGGTGGCAGCAAGTGACGGCACTGTGAGTAACTCTTATTCCACCGGCAATGTCACCGGCAATTCGACTGTTGGCGGTCTGGCGGGAGCCAATATCGCAGGCACCATAACCAAATGCTATGCTACCGGCAACGTGACCGGTAATACCCTTGTTGGCGGCCTGCTGGGAGAGTATGACCCCGGCGTTATCAGCCAATCCTTCTGGGACACGGAAACGAGCGGACAAGCTACCTCGGCTGGTGGAACAGGCAAGACCACCGCCGAAATGAAGAGCATCACCACTTTCTCAGGTGCCGGCTGGAGCATAATCGCGGTCGCTCTGAACGAGACTGACTCTTCCCGTATCTGGAACATCGTTAGTAACGTGACCTACCCATTCCTGAGCTGGCAGCCTGTATGAAATAGGGGCAATTCTGCTTGCACAACGAGACTGCTTGGGTCCTCGCCCCTCGCAATGATAGGAGAGAAGTGCACCATCATGACAAAACTGCTTGATTCTGCGACGATGTTTCGAGCTATCCTCACATTTCATTGACCCCTACTCTGGGCAAATCGGATTACTCCGGGGAACTAGCAGCCGATTTGTACTAGATTTGATTGGTATTCCGGTGATCAGAGTTTCTCGGGAGGACTCCCTGTGTGTTCCTGCCAATTGGCCGAGTACAAGCTTCCCCTTACGAAAGTACGATTACTAACCGGTGATTGATGATGAAGCGAACGGGTCTTATACTATATTCCATTCGTCTTATGCGAAGTTACATATGCGTCTAGCGATAGACGGCCGAATGTGTTTTGGTGCCTCTGCTTGGCTGGCAAATCCAAGAAGATCCCCCCGAAAGTACCGAAAAGAGCGAGGGATTCTCCCTTTTTTGGCGACTATCTATATGACAGAGGTAATAGGCCATTCGTATGGTAATAGGCTATTAGCCCTGCCAGGAGGATAGATATGGATATGAAATGGAGCTGCCGAAATCTGGCAGACAGTCGGCACAAATAGGAACACTCTATTGCACTTAATCAGACACTTACAGGAATTTAGAGAGGTGAGAAATGAAGACAATGATTAGCTTGAGAAAACACCGCTACGTGGCAAGAATTAGCCTTTTTCTGGTCACGCTAGCCTTAATTGGCGGGATTGTAGGCTGCGGTCAGTATACCGCTCCTGTTTCTTATACCCTCATCATCGACACTACCGCTGGAGGGTCGGTAAACACTCCTGGAGGGGGGAATTTTACCTATGGCAACGGAACGGTGGTCAACCTGGTGGCGGCTCCGACTAACGGCTACCTATTTGCCTGCTGGACTGGTGACATAGACACGATCTCCAATGTCAATGCCCCTACAACTAGCATCACCATGAGCAACAACTACTCTATAACTGCCAACTTCGTCAAGCGATATGGCCTCGCCGCAGGCGAGAAGCACACAGTGGGGCTTAGGAGCAGCGGCACCGTGTTGGCCATGGGAGATACCTCCTACCGGCAGTGTGATTTGGACAGCTGGACGTACGTCTTCCAGGTCGCCGCCGGCAAATATCACACAGTGGGGCTTAAGTCCGATGTCACTGTGGTCGCGATTGGAATGAACTGGAGCGGACAGTGTGCTGTGGACGACTGGACGGACATAATCCAGGTCGCTGCGGGCGGCTTAGAGACAGTGGGGCTTAAGTCTGACGGCACCGTGGTCGCCGCGGGAGATAACACCTCCGGGCAGCGCGACGTAGGCAACTGGACGCACATCATACAGGTCGCGGCAGGCGGCGGTCACACAATAGGGCTCAACCTCGACGGCACCGTAGTCGCTGTGGGAGACAACACCTCCGGGCAGTGCGATGTAGGCAACTGGACGGACATCGTCCAGGTCGCCGCGGGCGGCTTGCACACGGTGGGGCTTAAGGGCGACGGCACTGTAGTTGCTGTGGGAGATAACTCCTCCGGGCAGTGCGATGTAGGCAACTGGACGGGCATCGTCCAGGTCGCCGCGGGCGGCTTGCACACGGTGGGGCTTAAGTCCGATGGCACTATGGTCGCTGTGGGGTCCAATGCCTACGGGCAGAGTGATGTCAGCGGCCGGACAGACATTGTCTATGTCGCCGCAGGCAGCTTCCACACGGTGGGGCTTAAGTCCGACGGCACCGTCGTTGCTCTGGGATGGAATTTATATGGTCAGTGCGAGGTTGGAGACTGGGACCTGGGTTGAAGTTTTCGCACAATTGACAGGAGGCTCTGACCGCCTGGCAAGTAATCGTCTATCTCCAGAAGCGAGACGGCCAGAGCCAGCTGTCTGAATATCAGAAGGGGCTGGTCCTTCGGATTGGACGATGGACCGGCCTCTGCACAAGAATCTACGCCTGGCAACAGTACCAACGAACTATTGACTTCGGGGCTATCATACGTCCACAATAAGCACCCGTGGAAATAGTTCTGATAGTCATATTCACATTTCTGGGTCTAGCGGTGGGCAGCTTCCTCAATGTGTGCATCGACCGTCTGCCCCAGAACAAGTCCATCGTACTTCCGCCGTCTCACTGCGAAGCCTGTCAGCACAAGCTAGCCGCCAAGGACCTGATCCCCGTATTCAGCTACCTCAGGCTTCGTGGCCGCTGCCGGTACTGTCAGGCATCTGTGCCCAGCAGGTTATTCTGGGTGGAGCTTGCCACCGCAGTGATATTCGCTCTCCTATGCTGGCACTACGGATTGAGTCCGGAGCTGGGAATCATGATTTTCTATGCCTGCCTATTCATAATCATATTTGTCGTCGACCTCGAGCAGGGGCTCATTCTGAACAAGCTAGTCTATCCCGGCATGCTGGTAGCTTTCCTCCTGGCTTTATATCCCTCGCCCTGGCTCCACCAATCTATGGGCATGCGAGTTGCCTACTCTGCCCTGGGCGGAGCCATCGGCTTTGCCATATTCCTATTGATTGCCCTGGCCTCGCGCGGCGGCATGGGCTGGGGAGATGTCAAACTCGCTGCCCTGATTGGCCTGGCTGCCGGCTTCCCTCTGGTTCTTCTGGCTACTATTATGGGAGCTATCCTGGGCGGCATAGTAGCCGTGGCTCTGGTGATCGCCAAAAAGAGAAAACGCCGGCAGACAATTCCTTTTGGCCCCTTTCTGGCCGTGGCCGCCATGGTGACTCTACTCTGGGGAAGCACTATACTGAACTGGTACCTGGGGCTTATGCAGTAGTGCAGCATCGCTGAAGAAGAGATTCATTCACGCGTCAGACCCCGAACAGGACAGACCCCAAGCGCTGAACTCGAGTTCCCAGACAGTACCAAAGCCCGTGATTCTAATGACCAAAATAAGAAGGTTTCAAAATCGGGATTTAGAGCCTGAAATTTAATCTCTTTGCGTTGACTGTAACTAATCGATGAACTTTATGTAAATAATGGAGGGCTCACTTCCTCCTGAAGAGGGCAAAGAAACGGTCTTGATATTCCGGGAATAGACCCCAGCGGTTTAACTCGACTACCAGCTCCGGGGCCCTGGAAACGTCGCGACTTGCTTGCTCGAAAAGCTCTTCGATGTAATCCCGGGCACCCTGTGGCACTCCGCCAGCGTCCATGTCCAGAAACCCCCGTCGATTAAACTCCGCTAAGTTGGTGCGGACCGACTTGGTAGTCAGCTCATAGATGAACATAAGCAGGGACACGTCCCACAGTTCCTCCACCCCTCTAATTATGGTGCTCAAGGGGTTGTGCTCCTCCTCTATTTGGGACTTGAGCTTGCTTATCACCTGCATGATGGGCTCGGAGACAACGTTCATTCCCTTCGGTTCATTCTTATACCTATAAAAGATGCCCGAGTCATGAGGATGCTCGCGAGCCATCATCGCTATGTATCTTCTGGCCTGCTCGCTGAAGCCTTCTACGTTCACCAGGTAGGCGGGAGTAACAATTTTGGGCTTTTCCGCAAATACCTTCCCGTCCCTGACCACGCTGATATTCCCGACCAGTTCCGTGACAACGTAATAGTCAACCACAGAACTGCCAAAAGTCGCCAGGGTTTGCTGCGGTGCCCGGATTAGTTCCGTGTGCTCCAGAGCATTCTTAATCCTGTCATCCGTTTCCATAATAGATCCCGATTAAAGCCGTTGTTCTGAGCGTTGCTCTCCTGGTCATCGTCAGATAAACATCTTGACCGTATAAAAGTTGCGCTTTACCTTGTCCTTGCCGGCAATTATGCTCCCCGATTCGGTGCTATGCCCGGGAACAAGGTATTCCACGTCGAGCTGAGACAGCTCCTCAATGCTCTTGCGCAGCAAAGAAGGGCTGCCGCCGGGGAAATCAGTCCGGCCTATGCTGCCGGCAAAGACCACATCACCGCTGACCAGTATTTTGCCCTCCTCCAGGTAGAGGGAAACAGAACCGGGGGAATGTCCCGGGGTGACGAAAACCTTGACGGCAAGCTTGCCATCCTTGGCCCCCAGAGACAAATCGCCTCCTTTCAGATAGAAGAAGGGATTGACCTCCGGCGGCTTAGCGCCGAAGGCTTGAAAGAACATCTTGCCCATCGAGCGATAGAAATCATCCTCCTCACGGGACAAAGTGAACAGGGCACCGCTTTTTTTCACCACCAAATCGGTGGCTTCGATATGGTCGGGATGGCTATGGGTGCCAATAACAAGACCAATATCCTCAATCTTGAAACCGTCCTTTTTCATAGCCTCGGTCAGGGAATCAAAACAATTCTCCCCGAGCTCATTTCTAGCATGTCCGGGATCCACCAGCACGTGAGGATGTTCTCCTCTCAAGACTGAGGGCCACAGAACGGCATTGCAGTTATTGCCCCTGCCCTGCCATACATAGCAGTAGAAATACTCCGCCAGCTTCACAGACTTATGATAAATCATAGCTTGAACCTCATTAATATTATAGGCTAAAATGCATTGCCAGTGGTAATCCAAAATGGGAGGAATTGAGGAGTCAGCAGGCTGTAAGAGGAACTTTTGACCCCTGAATCCTGACCACTGACCGCCAGTTTCGAAATTTAGGATTTCATGTTCTATGAGTGAGCTAAAGAGTGCCTGGGAAGTTGCCCAAGAGAGAGCAAATAGATTGGGCAAGCTGTCAGCCGAGGAAAAGGAACAGCAAGAAAGGGAATGGTATCGCCAGATCGGTCAGGCGCTGGCCCAAAAATGGATGGCCGGTTCCCAGCGACCGGATATTACTGCGGAGCTAGGCAAACACGAAGAAAAGGTGAGAGAGATAATAAGGAAGGCGGCAATCGAGCGGCTCGTAGAGGCCATCGAGCTTACGACTACCCAGGGCATAAACAGCGTGAAAAGGGCAGTCGAGGCCATAATCAGCCTGAAGCCTGAATTGCAGCCCAAGGCAGAAGAAATGGGCCAGCTTGTCCAGGAATATGAACTGGCGGAACAAAAGACAAGGCAGGAGCAAGAAGGCAACTACAGGGAAACCCTGCACCGGTTGAGAATCTCGGGAACGGCAGTGGATTCCATCAATATCGAAGACAACGACGAATGGCGGCTGGCCCGGCAGGGGCTGGTTGAGTCTCTTACCCCCAGGCTCAACGCTTTGAAGCAAGCGTTGGTCAGCTGAAACGGGGAAACAAATCATGGCGCCCCTAATGTGAGGGCCTGGTCGTATTGGCCCTGGCGGCGGTCATAGAGGGTTCGGATATCCAGGACGCGGTACTTTTCCTCGCTGATACCACAGCGCTCATCATTCACTTCTATGACGTCGAGAAGCTCCTGGCCGACGTTGGTGGGTACGACGAGATCGCCGCGCTGCGCCCGCAATGACGCCTCCCTTAACAGAGCGTCGGCCCTCTCCTCAGCCATGGTGGCGGTCTGGAGGTTGGGGTCATAGTCCTGCTGCAGGATATCGACGGCGAGCTGCAGCAAATTCCAGTCCTGGGCTTCCTCCAGGATGCGGCTGCCGGCTGTGTCCCGGCCGATGGCCCGGGTGCGGGAGACGGTGACGGCGTCGCTGTATTTACCGCTGACGATGGCATGGTCCGAGCCGTAGGAGTAGCAGCTCTCTTCGTCCGCCAACAGGTCCTTGGTGAAGGCTTCCTGGCCGCGGAATACGAGGGCGTCCGGGACGAAGGACAAGAGCCGCCTGACGGCGGCGCCTCCCCCTGTGCCCGGGTCGAGGACGAAGTCAGGGTAGAAGTTGTTGACGGCGGAGGACTGGGGCCGGGGTGGGGTATTGGTGAGCTTGATTCCTACCCGGGCCAGGATTTGATACAGGATCTGCCAGACGGACCTGGGATTGACATCGTCCTTGTTCCATCTCATCTGATAGCGGGCCGACCACCTGTCCATGAGGCCCCAGCCGTCCAGACAATGAATGGTGAAAAGTGATGAGTCAGAAGTTGTCGAGTACTCCCAGGAGTCAATCCAGTAGGTGCCGGCTTCGACCGCTTCGTCGCCAGCCAGCGTCTTATATCCGAGCTTGAGGACGATTTCGCTGCGCAAGCGAAGCGAGGCGAGGCCACCCTGGCCAGGGTTGGCATACTGGCCTTTGGAGTTGTCGAGTTCGATGACCAGAGACCCTTGGCTGCGCTCAGGCTGACAGTGTTGAGCCAGGGAGACGATGTCCTCTGAGATGTCGAGGGGCGAGCCGGCGGGGCGGCTGGCTCTCCAGACTCCATCGGGCTTGGAGAGCCACCAGTAGTCAGGAGTTGAAGCGATGCGTAGTCCGTGACTCGGGCTGGCGTCCAGGAAAGGCCCGGGCTCGGTGAAGGTCGTATCGCTCCAGTAGGTAGCTTTGACCACGTGGCAGGCCAGGGGGCGGGTATAGGCGGTCGTCCCTGAGAACTTCTCGGCGGCGACGATGCGGTTCGTTTCGTATTCCTGGGGATTGGCTGGCAAATGACAGTCGGGGTACTCATAGGTGATATCTTCTCCCTCCGGGGCCATGAGGAAGCTCTCCAGTGCCAGGAAGTTATAGGTATTACTGAACTTCGTCCTGAACAGGTCGTAGTGGTTGTAAGGGGAGTCGGACTCCTTGCCGGCAAAGACTACCTCGCATTGGTCAAGGGAGGCATTGTAGGTAGCCCCGATGCCGTATGTATCGAGCAGGGGGTGGTTGCCGTCGGCCCACTGGTGTCCGGCTGCTGTCTCGGTGCCGGTGTCCAGGGTAATGCCGTTGAGCTGGTTGGACTTGAGGGCAAAGCAGACGACGATGTCGCCCGTGCCCCACCAGCAGGCAGCTATGGAGAGGACATCGGCGTAGCTCACTAGCTGAGCGTTCTGCCAGGACTGACCGTAGTCGTGCGAGTAGTATTTCCAGAGGACATTGGCCGTGGTGCGGTAGAAAATATAGATCTTGGCGCCACAAGCGGCGATAGCGCAGGGGCCAGAACAGTTATCGGTGATCGGTGACCAGTTAGAGAAGTCGGAACCTGGGCTAGGGCCGGTGATTTTCTGGCGGTAGAGGACATTGCCGGCTGCCGCCCTGATGCGGTGCATTGCCCCCTGGCCGTCGAAGGCGATGCCGTGATGGTTGTCAGGTTCGGAGCCCGTATAAAGCCTGGTCCAGGAAAGCCTCTTGATGCCGGCCTCGTAGTCATAGACCTCGGCCCCGACGTAAGGCAGGCGTCGGGCTTTCTTCTGGGCAACCAGAAGTGTGTACGACAGGGTTTTCATTTCCCGTGGGGCTTCCTGGATATGAAGATGCCGCCGGCTATGATCATGACCAGGCCCCAGAACTCATGATCGGTGGGCGCGATGGTGAAGGGGCCATGGATGAGCTCGTCCAGGACCAGGCCTGCGCCGGCGCCAGCCAAAGCAAAGCCGATTACCCTGTAATAGTACGGACGCCAGTTCACTCTTTCTTCTCCTTGACATGGGTCAATGTCCGCTCGGCGAACCACCAGGTAATGCAGGGGATGGCCAGGCCCAGAAACCACTCGGGGACGGCGATCCCCTGGACGACGGCCTGGGCGATGACCGCGGCAAAGATGATGGTGACGGCCGGCCTGGCCGCGGCCCGGAACAGCTCGGTAAACACTTCGACGAGGGTTGGACTGGACTTGTTCCGCTGCTGCGACATATTCACTCCTGCTTCATAACTTCTCTTGCCCCTGTTAGCTTCAGAGGGTAGCTAAATCAAGGCGCCCAGGGTGTCGGGGACGGACTTGCCGGCTGCCTCATAATGATTGGCTAAATGCCGGGCTGCCTTGATGATGTCCTCCGGGGAAGCTTTCACTCTCTCCCCGCGATATCCGCCCGGGCTGAGGGCCGCCACTGCCGGCGGCATGCGGTCCCAGTCCACCGTTTTCTCGATATCGAGGCGTCCCTGGAGAGCCCGCATAATGGCTTTGGTATGGTGGGGC
>JAOUDT010000041.1 GCA_029859145.1 Dehalococcoidia bacterium | reverse complement strand
TTCCTGGCAATCGGGGCGGTGCCGCTGGCCATACTATGTTTGGTTCTGATACCGTTGGTACTTCTCTTCATATGGCGCATCATCTATCCCTGGCTGGTGCGGATGGGGAGGTGGTCAGCCCAGCTCAGAAATCTTGTCTTTCTCGGTTTGGTGTTGACAGCCGTGGGCGTTGGCATCGGCTATATCATTGCTGTCCCGAGCGTCACAGTACCACTGATAAATATAACGGTACCCGCCACAGTCCTAATCTTTGCACCGCTGTTCCTCTTCTTGCTCTTGCTGGCCATAGTAGTCTGGCTGGTGAGGTTATGGCGTCGTGGCTGGCCTCTGGCAAGAAATTTCTTCTGGGACATCTGGTTTCGTGTTGTTGCCCTGTTCGGGAAAATACTGCTGGGAATTCCTCTAGGCATAGCCTGGTTCCTCTACCACCCTCCCCTAAGCTGGTTCATAGCAGCTTTCCTGTTCTACCTCAGGGGCGTGGCAGCCGCGGCAGCCTGGCTTGTGTACAACCCGCCACTGAGGAGCATACTAAAGGCTATTGCCGCCATTACTCGGATAGTAGGTCGAGTCGTAGCCTGGATCTTGTACAACCCGCCGATACGCTGGCTCATTGATTTTGGGATCTTCATCCTCAGGCTTATGGCCCGCCCTGCCGCCAGCGCAATCTATTGGATTGGCCGCTGGTGGCCTATCACGGGCGTTAAGAAGACACTAGATAAAGGGGTAATCACTGAGACCAAGTCCTATCAAGACTACAAGTATGCTTGAGATGACGCACGCTGCACAGCAGGTTGAGCACATTCGCAAGAGAATAAAGTGAACCGTCCGGCCGCCCGAGACCGCCACTCTAAGGTTAAGCTAACTTCCGATGCTAAGTCCTATCAATACCACCATTATGCCCAAGATAACGACAGCAGCGCCGCCCAGCAATCCGGCGACGTCCATATGACTGAAGACGCGGCCGAATATCTCCTTGCCAAAGGTCGCCATTCTTGGCGTTAAGCCGCCTGGTTCTGCAGGGGCTCCCGGCTCTATAGCAGCAGAGTCTCTGTCAAACATGGGCAGTATCATTTTTTTCCACTCGCGCGATTCCCGATAGACTACACCAGCTATTATTATGCCCACGATGACCAAGAAGGCGCCTAAGATTAGCACCAGATTACCTAGACCAATGTCAACTATATCAACTGGCGAAGGGTTAGCTGTACCCATTTTTCGCCTCCTTTTCCCATCAGGTTCATCTGATAAACGTCTCCATGATTTTGAGGTCGCCTCTTGCCCATCAACATTCCAGAGACCATTCCATTCGGCTCAGGGTTGGACTTAACCAATCTGCCACCAGGCGAATCTCAATCTGTTTTAGCGTAGCATAGCTACCGCATGGTGTCAACATCTCTCATTTGCGGAAAGAGTTATGCTAAAATCCAGCAAGTATCCATATGGTGAGTGTTGACGAACTGAAATACTGGGTTGCTTTTTCCGGGATACCCGGGATAGGCAGGGTCCGAATTGCTCAGCTAAGAGAGCACTTCGGCAGCCTGCAGGACGCCTGGAAGGCTCCCGAAGGCAAGCTGAAGCGCGCAGGACTGGATTTACGAAGCATAGACGCTCTGGTGACCCTGCGCCCAAGGATTTCCCCGGACGCCGAGATGGAGAAACTGGAACGACACAGGGTAAATGTACTGGTCTGTGATGACCCCAACTACCCCTCCAGATTAAAAGAGATTTATGATCATCCGCCCGTGCTTTATGTAAGAGGTAATCTGCCAGCTGAAGACGAGGCTTGCCTGGCCATAGTCGGAACCCGTCGTCCCACCGTGTACGGGAGGCAGGTGACCGAGGAAATTGTAGCGGACTTGGCCCGAAGCAAAATCACAATTGTCAGCGGATTGGCCCGAGGAATTGACTCCGTCGCTCATCGGGCTGCTCTGGATGCCAGAGGCAAAACCCTAGCTGTGTTCGGTTCCGGTCTGGATGTCGTCTACCCTGGGGAGAATGCCAAATTGGCTCAAACCATTATCGAGCACGGCGCTCTGGTCAGCGAATATCCGTTAGGCGTCAAACCTAAGGCTGAGAACTTCCCACTGCGCAATCGCATTATGAGTGGCTTGAGTCTGGGGGTGCTGGTAGTGGAAGCCGGAGAAAGGAGTGGAGCTTTGATCACGGCCCATCAGGCAGTAGAACAGAACCGAGAGGTCTTCGCTATCCCGGGCAGCATCCTCTCACCAGCAAGTCAGGGAACCAACCGTCTCATCCAGGAAGGAGCCAAGTTGGTACGCAACTATACTGATATTCTACAGGAACTAAACCTGACCATAGTGATACAACAAGCAGAGATTGAGCAGTTTGCCCCGGCCAACGAGATTGAATCTGCTATACTAAAACAATTGAGCTCTGAGCCTAATCACATAGATGAAATTTGCCGCTGCAGCGGTTTGACTATGCCAGAGGTAAGCAGCACTCTAGCGATGCTGGAACTCAAAGGGGTTGCCAGGCAGGTAGGGAGAATGAACTACGTGCTGGCCCGAAGGAACTAGAGCACCACAAGGTAATCTTGCTATTTTTCTGGCGACCCAATTAAATTTAGAGCAAGTTCATCAGGGTTCCCGAGAAGTCCTCGTGACTTTTTGGGGTTAGTTTGAGACAGGATAAGTCATGACAAGTAAATTGGTTATCGTCGAATCTCCGGCCAAAGCCAGGACGTTAAACAGAATTCTGGGGCGCAGCTATAGCGTCAAGGCGTCTCTCGGGCATGTGCGTGATTTGCCCAAGGCCAGCCTCGGGGTCGATATAGAGAAGAGCTTCACCCCCAAGTATGTTATTCCCCCACAGAAGAAAAAGATAGTCGGCGAAATCAAAGCAGCCATTAGTAAGGCCCGTTCTATCTATTTGGCTACTGACCCTGACCGCGAGGGAGAGGCAATTTCTTGGCACTTGGTACAGGCAACCAAGCTGGACAAGGATGACAGACCCGTTCATCGTGTGGTCTTCCATGAAATAACCAAGGAGGCAGTCCAGGAGGCCTTCCAAAGTCCCCGCTCTATTGACATGAACATGGTGAATGCCCAGCAGGCCCGGCGCATCCTGGATAGACTTGTGGGCTACAAGCTTAGTCCACTTTTGTGGCGGAAGGTTCAGAGGGGACTTTCCGCAGGCAGGGTTCAATCGGTGGCCTTAAGGATGATTGTTGACCGCGAGCAAGAGATTCAGAATTTCACTCCCCAAGAGTACTGGATCGTGGATGTTGAGCTGGCTCCGCTCGAAGAAAAAGAGGCCAGTTTTGAAGCCAGGTTGTTGGCTCTAGCCGATGGTACCAAGCTGGATATTAGCAGCAAAGAAGAGGCGGACAAGGTCGTCGCCAACTTGGAGAAGGCTGAATACGCGGTTGAGAAGGTGGTGACCAAACGGATGGCTCGTCAGCCAGCCTCCCCTTTCATCACGAGCACCCTGCAACAAGAGGCCTGGCAGAAGCTGCGCTTCACTGCCGGGCGAACTATGGCTATTGCCCAGCAACTCTACGAAGGCTTGCCCTTGGGCAAGGAAGGGTCGGTAGGACTTATCACCTATATGCGCACCGATTCCACTCACGTGGCTGCCTCCGCAATAAGCGAGGCAAGGGATTTTATCCGCGAGAAATACGGATCCAAATTCCTACCCCCAAAGCCACGCAGTTTCGCCAGAAAAGCAAAGTGGGCCCAGGAGGCTCACGAGGCAATTCGACCCACCAAAATCTACAGACGGCCGGAGCAACTCAAACCGTTTCTCGATCTGGCCCAGCTAAAGCTCTACGAGCTTATCTGGAAGCGTATGGTTGCCAGTCAAATGTCAGCCGCTTTGTACGACACAACCAACGTGGAGATAAAGGCAGGCAATATTGGCAATCAACCTGGAGGATATTTGCTCAAAGCAAGTAGCTCCGTGGTCAAATTTCCCGGTTTCATAGTCGTTTATAGCGAAAGCAGGGATGAGGATGAGCAGGGGGAAAGAGCGGATTTCATTGGAGCGTCCTTGCCCAAGCTGAAGGTTGGAGAAAAATTGCTATACCTGAGAACCTCTCCCGAACAATGTTTTACCCAGCCGCCGCCCCGCTACACCGAGGCCACGTTGATAAAGGCACTGGAACAGAAGGGAATCGGGCGCCCCAGCACTTACGCCCCCATCCTGTCCACGATTCAGGAGCGGGACTACGTCACCAAAGCCGGTGGCAAATTCCACCCCACGGAGCTGGGGTCAATGGTTAACAAGATTTTGACTGCGCATTTCCCCAGAATCGTTGACCCTGGTTTCACAGCCCAGATGGAAGAACAACTAGACGAAATAGCCCGAGGTAAGTATCAATGGATTGCTGCTCTGCAGCAATTCTATCCCCCCTTCCAGGATATGTTGGATAAAGCTTGGACAAACTTAGAGAAGGTCAACATGACTCAGGCCAGTGAGGAGACATGCCCGAAATGCGGTCGCGCAATGGTCATAAAGGTTGGGCGTTTCGGCAAATTTCTCGCCTGTAGCGGCTATCCTGAATGTAAAACGACTATGCCCTACATTGTCAAGACCGGGGTATCTTGCCCCCAGTGCGGCGGCGACCTTGTGAAAAGAATCAGCAAGAAGAGGAAGGTATTTTATGGGTGCAGCAAGTATCCCAAATGCCAGTTCACCGTAAATGGCAAACCGATAGCGCAGCCTTGCCCTCACTGCGGCAAACTTCTAGTCCAATACAGAGGCGATTCCGCTAAATGCGTGGCTTGTCAACGCAAAGTAAAACTATTCGGGCTGGAGAAACAAAAGGAGGAGGTGGCCTTATGAGAGTTCTGGTTATCCATGGGCCAAATTTGAATATGCTCGGCAAGAGAGAAAAGTCAATTTACGGAGAGAAGACGCTGGACGAAATTAATGCCCTACTGCGAAAAGAAGCGCAGACCCTAAATGTCGAACTGGCGACATTTCAGTCTAATCACGAGGGAGCGCTGATAGATTTTATTCAAGAGCAAGCGGATTCCGCTCAGGGAATAATAATCAACCCGGGCGCCCTCACCCACTACGGATTTTCTCTGCTAGACGCCCTGGTTGACAGCAAATTGCCGGTAATTGAAGTCCATCTATCTGATATCTACCACCGCGAGGAGTGGCGAGCCAAGTCTGTAATTGCCCCCATAGCTGAACAACAGATAATCGGCTTAGGCTGGAAGGGATACATCAACGCTCTGCAAGTGTTGGCTAGTGGACTGAAAGCAAAGACTTCACACTAGGATTTCAAGCTCGCTTTGTCTGTCCAAACAGCTGCTCTGAAACAGTCAGCTAGCGCGGCAGACCAGAGTTTATGCGGAAGTGGCGCGAAAGACCACTTTTGCTGACATCGTCAAGATTGGCGTTTCTTAAAGTCTTCTAGATCAAGTGTATTTATGAAGTCCTTATATGCCGACAGCCCCTTCAGCTCTTGTTCATCCACTTTCCCTTCGGCAGCAGGCTTGCCTGTTTCTTCTTCAAGTATAATGCCCGCCTTGTCCAGCACCGATTCCTCAACATATATTGGCACGCCGACTCTTACAGCCAGGGCCAACGCATCGCTAGGTCGAGAATCAATGTCGAGCTGTTGGCCATCAACGGTAAGCGCAAGTCTGGCGTAGAAAGTGTCCTCCTTAAGTCCGTTCACCACTATGTACTGAACTGAAGCCCCCAGGCTAGAAATCACAGATTGCAGCAAATCATGCGTCAGAGGGCGAGACAATTCGACATTTTGCAGCTTTACCGCAATAGCATCTGCTTCGGCAGGACCAATCCAAATAGGCAGATAACGATTAGTCCCCTTCTCTTTCAGAATCACCACTCTCTGGTAGTTCATCAAGCTAACGCGGATGCTGTCAATCGTCATCTCTACCATGCTATGTCTCCTTTGCAGGCTCTATTTTACACCCAGCACCCCAATTAATCAACGAGCACAAGTCAGCTATCAGAGCTCAAAACTAACTCTCTTTCAAGATCGCTGTCAATTCTCAGACACTAGATAGTCAAAACCAACTGCGAGTGGAACGAGGGACAATCAGTCTGCATCGCTGGGCTGATCAGCGTCTCTCAACATTGGTAGCAGCCAGCTTATCCTGTAACAGATAAAGCCTGCCACCATCCGTCTGGCGGACAACCTCAGTGCGCATCAGTATTTGCAGCGCATACGGTTTGAAGTCGCGCATTCGCAGCATCCCTTCCATAAAAGTTGGAGGTCTCAGCCCCAATTCGTCAATCGTCTTGGCAGACCTAACGTCAAGGGCACTGTTACGCTCAAAAATGGCCACTACCTGATTGACAGCTCGCTTTATGCGTATCCGAGGCAACACCCAGAACCCCAGAATAGCCAGGATTACCAAGAACAGTATGAAAAGCCCAGTTGTGTCCACAGGCCATCAGCATACACCAAACCACCAGTTGCAGCAACTTCAGCCCGTTACCACTAGGCTGGAAACGGTAATTTTTTCCCATATTGCCATAAAATGTCAGCCATTAGATAATTACCACGGAGGAGACGTGGCACAACTTATCCTGGCTAGGCACGGAGAAACCGAGTGGAATGTAGAAAAGGTATTCCGTGGTAGAGGGGATGTAAATCTGGACGAAGTCGGCATTAAACAGGCAGAGCTGCTCGGCAACTATCTAGGCGATTGGGAACTCGAGGCCATTTACTCAAGCCCTGTAAAAAGGGCGCTGGACACAGCAAATATCGTTGCCCGCTACCAGAAAGTTGCCGTACACATTGCCGAAGGCCTCATAGATTTTGACTACGGGGCATGGCAATCTCTTCCCGAGCAAGAGGTGAAGAGACTATATCCGGACCTCCTCGGTAAGTGGCACAATAATCCGCACGAGGTGAAAATGCCCGGCGGAGAGAGCCTGGAGGATGTAACAAGGAGAGCTGTCGAGGTAATCAACTATGTGCTTCCCAGACACAGAGGCAACGTATTATTGGTATCGCATAGAGTTGTGATCAAAGTCTTGATATGCTACTTGCTGGGCTTGGACAACTCACACTTCTGGAATATCAATCAGCATGTTGGCGGAATCACAATTTTCGATTACGCGGACGGGCGTTTCGTCTTGACCAAGCATAACGACACTTCACACCTGCGAGAGCTGCCAGAATCCGTCCTCGGTGATTTCTGAGCTAGACCCATCTCCCCCCTCGCGAAACGTGCGCCCATCGGCATGGCTCGCTTTGGCCGCGGTCCCTTGCGCCGCGCGGGCATTGCTACAGGCCGTCAATATGGCCTATATTGTTACCCCGCCGAAGGGGATGCCTGCTAACCTACGCCATTTTCAGTTCCGAAGTGCAGTTCGGGCAGCGGCTGGCCTTGATAGGGATAGCGGTGAAACAGTAGGGGCATTCCTTAGTTGTTGGCGCTGCCGCAGGTTCTCCCGCCTTCTTGCGGGCTTGCATCCTGGCAATCGGACGCACGATTAGGAAGAAGACGGCTGCTGCTATTATCACCAGGTTGACAATAGCATTTATGAACACCCCGTAGTTGATGGTAACCGCCCCGGCTTCTTGGGCCGCAGCCAGGGAAACATATGGCCCAGGAGTCAGGCCCTCTTTGAGGACAACGAAGAGGTTGGCAAAGTCAACATTGCCCAGGGCCAGCCCTATGGGCGGCATGATAACGTCTTTAACAAGCGAGTTTACAACTGCCCCAAAGGCGATGCCGACGATGATGCCCACGGCCATGTCGATCACGTTGCCTTTCATTATGAATGCCTTGAAGTCTTGTAACATCCCTGTCCCCTCCTTTGTTCTTTCTTTGTATCCATCTTACAATGGCCTTTCTGGTTTATCAATGCCTCTCCCCGGTTTTTTGGGGACTTCCTACCGAGTCCTCCGGCATCTCCGGGTTTTCAATGCTATCCAGCCAGACCAGTCGACTATTCGGTAGGATACGAAGGTGCGACACGAATTTCCTGCGGGGGTACGGAATAGACCCTCTTTTTATAGCGCGCCTAGAGGGATTCGAACCCACGACCCCCGGTTCCGAAGACCGGTGCTCTTGTCCGCTGAGCTATAGGCGCACAAGCTGAATCTAAGACCCCTCTCAACTTTATGTTTGGTGGAGGCGCTAATTTGGCGTTACTTTTTCCGGGACACCCCATTTTTGGCTTTAGTAAGGACCCCGTCCGGCAACATCGTGGCGTCTTGCCGGACGCCTTTAATTATATGAGAGCAAACATCCATTGTAAAGGCAACGCTGGACTGTCTCAAAGCCTCTGAGATAACCTTTGGCTTGACTCTTCGGAGTAACATGAGGCTGGCAAATGCATGCCCGCTCTCTTTGCCACTCTTATTTCAAAATTTGGAGTTAGCGTTGCGTGAGCGATTTCTATTGTCATCAGTCCTCGTCGTTTTTACTGCTATGCTATGCTTTTCTTTTCTATCTTCGATATGTTGCCTCCAGGCTCCTCTGGCCTCCTGAGTTTTATTTGAGACTTCATAGATGTATAATTGATTTATTGGAGAGCCAACGAAGAAGCGAAGAGTATCCCTCCTATCTGAAGAGGCAAAGTATGAAAGTGCTTGGTTCGAGAAGAAACTTTTGCGTGGCAAGAATTAGCATCCTTTTGATCATGATAGCCTTGATTGCCGGGATGGAAGGCTGTCTTTTCCCTCCTGCGACCAAAAACCTGGAAATACGGACCTGG
>JAOUDT010000233.1 GCA_029859145.1 Dehalococcoidia bacterium | reverse complement strand
CTAGGCAACTATGGAAGGAGAGCGAATATGAGAGAGTGCAATCGGGAGCAAAACAAGGCAAACTGTAACTGCACCTACGAGCCATGCGACAGAAAAGGCATTTGCTGCGAATGTATGAGGTATCATTTGCGGTCAGGCGACCTGCCAGCCTGCTTATTCCCCGACGATGTGGAAAAGACCTACGACCGTTCCATAGAAAGATTTGTCGAGACTTACCAGAAAAGAGGGCGGCAATGAACAACAGTTCAAAATAGATAGCCGGACTGCGAGATAGTCTGCTATACTTCTCCTGGTATGCCGAGAATAGATAACCGCGCCGACAATGAGCTTCGCCCCGTGCGCATAATCCTGGGCTACCAGAGTTTCGCCGAGGGCTCAGCTTTGATCGAACTGGGGAAGACAAGGGTATTGTGCTCGGTGAGCATGGACGAAAGGGTGCCCCCTTTTCTCAAAGGCAGTGGCCAGGGTTGGGTTACCGCAGAATATGCCATGTTGCCTCGCTCCACTGTTACTCGTACACCGCGCGACAAATCAGAGGGAAGAAGGCAAGAAATTCAACGCATTATCGGCCGCAGCCTAAGAGCGGCAACCAACTTGGCCATACTGGGAGAGCGGACGCTTATAGTAGATTGCGATGTGTTGCAGGCGGACGGCGGTACCAGAACAGCGGCTGTCACGGGCGGATACGTTGCTCTATATCACGCTTTCCATAACCTTAGAAAACAAGGTGTCCTGCCATTTATGCCACTAGACAAGATGATAGCCGCTACCAGCGTGGGCATTGTGAACGGCAACATGCTGCTTGACCTTTGCTACGAAGAAGATTATCAAGCCGAGGTTGATTTCAATGTGGTAATGACCGACAAGAATGAGTTTGTGGAAATTCAAGGGACCGCTGAAGGTAAACCATTCACTAAAGAAACCGCTGATGCCTTGCTTTCTTTGGCACGGCAAGGGATAGTCAAGTTGTTCAAGATGCAGAAGGAAACCCTAAGAGCCTTATCCTGAGTTTGTATACGTGTCCTTCGCTTTTGTGCCTCCAGTTACTGTCGGGTTTGCGTTTGCATTGACGATTCGCCTTGTTCTATACTTCAGTTTTAGTACGGTCTGTACGAGGTTCTTGGGAAGATGACCCAATTGAAACTAGCGCAAAAAGGTACTGTTTCGCCCCACATGAAGCATGTGGCAGAAAAGGAAGGTATACAGACGGATTTCATCGTCCGCGGCATAGCTGCGGGTGAAATAGTAATTCCTGCCAATGTCAATCACGCAAATCTGATCCCTTGTGGCATAGGGACAGGCCTGAGAACCAAAGTCAATGCGAATATAGGCACATCTTCGGATTTCTGCGATTTGAACACCGAATTGAGGAAATTGCAGACCGCCATCGATTTTGGTGCTGACACTGTCATGGATCTGAGCACAGGAGGTGATATTTCAGCTATCAGAAGGGCCATGATACATGCCAGCGGCGTACCCGTGGGGACGGTGCCCATTTATCAGGCTGGCATCGAAGCTATTGATGTTTGTGGAGCCATCGTAAATATGACCGTGGACGGGATGTTTGCGGTGATAGAAGAACACGCCAGAGACGGTGTTGATTTCATGACCGTCCATTGCGGTGTGACCCAGGAATCTGTGGCCAGACTCAAAAAGCAGAGTAGAAAGACTGACATAGTGTCTCGAGGAGGAGCTTTCCTGATCGGCTGGATGCTCCATAACGATAAGGAAAACCCGTTGTATCAATACTATGACCGCTTGCTGGATTTGGCTCTTGAATACGACTTCGCTTTGAGTCTGGGGGATAGCCTACGTCCCGGATGCTTGGCTGACGCCACCGACAGGGCTCAAATTCAGGAATTGATCATCCTTGGCGAATTAGTGCAACGCGCTAAGGAAGCTGGTGTGCAAGCTATGGTTGAAGGGCCCGGGCATTTGCCGTTGAACCAGATCGGCACCAATGTTCAACTGGAAAAAACCCTTTGTCGTGGGGCACCTTTCTATGTCCTCGGACCCCTCGTCACTGATATAGGTGCTGGCTACGACCACATTACTGCCGCCATTGGGGGAGCAATTGCGGCCGCCGCCGGCGCAGACTTCTTGTGCTACGTTACACCTACCGAGCACCT
>JAOUDT010000232.1 GCA_029859145.1 Dehalococcoidia bacterium | reverse complement strand
TTGAGGCCCAGAAGGTCAGGTTCTATAGTAATCATTTTGTTGTCATTACCTCCTGGTAGACTTCGAGCGTTTTTCTGGCGGCTTGCTCCCAGCTGAATTGCTCTTTCACCCTTTTCTTCCCTGCCTTGCTCATCTGGTGCTGCGCCTGCTTGTCATTGAGCAAGTGTCTAATCGCGGCAGCCAGAGCGTCCGCGTTTGCTGGTGGCACTAGCATGCCGGCATCGCCTACCACCTCAGGCAGTGCCCCACCGGTGGTGGCTATAACAGGGGCGCCGCAGGCCATAGCCTCAGCAGCAGGTATCCCGAAACCTTCGTAAAGGGAGGGAACTACTGCTATTTGGGCGGCGGCGTAATGTTGTGCCAGTTGCTCCCGCGTTAGCCGCCCTGTGAAGTGCACCAACCCGTCTAGATTAAGTTCTCCCACCAACTTGGAGCCATACGAAGGCAGTGGTCCTACATCTTCTATGTAAGAAGAATGCCGCGCAGCATCGTCCACAATGGTCAGCTTTATCCTGTCGTCCTTTAGCAATTTCAATGCCTGCAAAAGATAAAGCACCCCCTTCTTCCTGTCGTCAGTATTGGCTACCATGATCAAGCCGTCGCGGTTCCGGCTTGCCTCTTCATTCACGCTGTAGATCTCGGTATCTATGCCATTGTAGACCACTCTTATGTTGTCGGCAGGCACCTTGAAGAGAAGCCCTGTATCTTTAGCAGAGCTTTGAGACACTGTGATTATTCGGTTCAGACGCCGCGCCACGAAAGCCTGCATGCGGATAAACGAATAAAACCTTTTGATCCTCCATCGTTGCCTGAATCCATTGGCTTGCCCGAGGTCTGCTTGTCTGTCTATAGGGAGAGGGTGATGTATGGTGGCTATGACTGGTATCTTCAGCCTCTTCATCAAGAGTAGCCCGTACCCGAGGCCTTGGTTATCGTGAATGATGTCAAAGCGGCGCGGTTTACAGAGCTCCTTTAGCTTGGCATAGGCCCTGAAACTGAATGCCCAGGGCTCAGCGAAGATTCCCAGGCGGCTGGCGCAAAGTTCGTACAAGTCAACGAGATTCCCGACTTTTGGGAGGTTCTTGGTGAAAGAGCTACCCGGATGATATATGCTCGAGCTTCTAAGCTGATGCAGAATGACTCCTTCACTCACCTCGGGGAGAGGTGCGCTGGCGATTACCTCAACCTCATGACCCAGCCGCTGGAGCTCACGCGATAGGTAGTAAACATAAATACCTTGCCCACCGCTGTAAGGATTCCCCCTATAGGTCAGCAGGCAAATTCTCATGTCTTCTGCTCGGATGGCGCTTCAGGAACGGACAATTATAGCATGCTTGACGGGTCTGCGTAGGTTGAGCTCGTCCAACGATGAAGTGCGGCAAAGGTTCGGCTTCGAGATTGAAAGCGACAGCCATTGTAAAGTATAATATTTGTGGTTGTGGTGAGCGTAGCCCAGCGGTTAAGGCGCCAGGTTGTGGCCCTGGAGATCGTGGGTTCAAATCCCACCGTTCACCCCAATTTACTTTTGTGCCTATAGCTCAGCGGACAAGGGCGTCGGTCTTCGGATTGCAGGTCAGTTGTCCCGAAAGGTCATCCTACGTGCAAGATAGGATAATTGTGTCAGCGACCAAGACCTCGTTTTGTTCGTGAAGTTTCAACTGGCAACAGATCGTCCTGAATAACCTAACGTCGAATAACGCCAAAATTCTAGCTTCGGCTTATGTATGAGACAATGACATCAAGAACCAGCAACAATCCCATAGCGACAAAAACAACCGTAATTGGCAACGGGAAATGTTGGCCGCGCAACGCTAACCCCAAGATTGAGTCTCCACCAGGCTAGTGAAGTGAGTCCAGGCAACCTCGTTGGGGAAAGGCACCGTCCCCTTCTTATGATTGCCAACTCAGGAAGGGATAGGTCACGTTGTTAACAATATTCCAGATATATGCGGGATTGCGCGCGCCAGGATTGACAACTGTGGTTATGTTCCAGGCCAAGAAGGTGGTGATGTCCCGCAGCTGTGTGGTGGTCCTGCCTATACCGCCCGCCGAGGTAGCTTGTCCACTGGTTTCGGTGTCCCAGAAGGAGTTGCCCACAGTGCCTTCACTATATCCCACTAGACCGCCAATG
>JAOUDT010000231.1 GCA_029859145.1 Dehalococcoidia bacterium | reverse complement strand
CTCACCCTTCCCCAGCAGCTGTAGTGGCACATATTCGATCAAGGGTTCATGTGAGATAACCACGCCGGCGGCATGCGTGCTGAAGTGTCTGACCATTCCCTCTAATTTCTTGGCCGAGTCAATCAGGTTACGTATTGCCGCGTCTTGGTGGTAAATGTCATAGAGCTCCCGGCTCTGTTCCAGCGCTCTATCCAGGGTTATCGTTAGCTCCAGAGGAATTAGTCTAGCCACTCGGTCAACCTGAGCATAAGGCATTCCTAAAGCCCGCCCAGTGTCTCTTATCGCAGCTCTGGCTCCCATGGTACCGAAGGTAATGATTTGAGCTACGTGGTCGGAGCCGTATTTCTGGTTAACATAAGCCAGGACTTCGTCACGGCGGTCGTCCTGGAAATCAAGGTCAATATCCGGTAGCTCACGGCGCTCGACATTAAGAAATCGTTCAAAAACAAGCCCATATGCTATGGGGTCGACATCGGTGACGCCCAGACAATAAAGAGCCAGGCTGGCAGCAGCGCTTCCCCGAACTCCGAAATAGATGCCACGTTCTCGAGTGAAGGAGATTATGTCCCAAACGACGAGGAAGTAGTGGGCAAATTTGGTCTTCTGAATCACATCAAGCTCGTGGCTAAGCCGTTCTTTGACCTCTGAGCTGGGCGCAGGGTAGCGTTTGGCCAGACCCTGCCAGCAGAGTTCAGCTAGGAAATCATCGGCTTTCCGGCCCCTGGGCAGTTCCACATGCGGCAGATGTAGCCGAGTGAAATCCAGTTCGAGCTGGCACATATCGGCAATGGCTTGAGTATTCTCCACCGCCTCGGGTAGGTCATCAAAAAGCTGTTGGGCCTCTTCGGGGCTTTTCAGGTAGAAGAAGTCGCCAGCCAGCTTGAGTCTCTTCTCATCATACACAGAGGTATTGGTCTGTATACACAGAAGAAGTTCATGGGCTGGAGCATCTTGTTTTTCAACGTAATGCACGTCGAATGTGGCTACCGGCTGTATCCCAAGTTTGGTGGATAGCGAAACAAGCTCCTTGTTGATTTGCTCCAGTTCTGGAATAGGATGCCTCTGAATCTCCAGGTAATAATCGCCGAAGACTTCCTTGTACCACGAGGCTACTCTGGCAAGTTCGTCGTTGCGTCCTTCGAGGATTAGTCGAGCCAGTTCCCCGTGGGCACAACCGGAGAGGGCAATAAGCCCGCCATGGTGCAGCTTGAGAAGCTCCTTATCTACCCTGGGCTTATAGTAGAATCCCTCAAGGTGACTCTTAGCAACCAGTTGGAGCAGATTGCGGTAGCCCTTTTCATTCTTGGCCAGTAAAGTAAGATGGTAGGGGGTCTTGCGGGCTGGCTCTCGGCTACGGCAATCGGTCTCGGCGACGTAGACTTCGCAGCCGATAATTGGTTTTATGCCTGCTTCCTTAGCCGCCACATAGAAATCGATGACGCCGTACATGGCACCGTGGTCAGTGATAGCCAGGCTGTCCATGCCCAATTCCTTGGCTCGGGCAATGAGCTGAGGTATACGGCACATACCATCGAGCAAGCTATATTCGGTGTGGACGTGAAGGTGGGCAAACTTCTGCGGCATCCGTTAGATTATAGCACTTGCGCCAAGGGCCCCAAACGTAAGATTTCTGTCTGTCAAAAATTTCTTTGCCACTATAGTGAACATCACGGTCTGCTTGGGGTTTGCCCGAACCCGGCCGCTAGGCTTTGAAACTCATACTGTTGTGTGGAAGCAGATTTAGACTAAAGGTGGAGATGGTGGGTTATAGTTTTGTGGTAGACTTGGGAGAACATGCAATACGACTCGTGAACGTGGAAAGGAGCCAGCGATGACTGCAGTTCGATTCAGGAAGATCTTTGAACCAGCGAGCATAGGGAAAATGCAACTTAAGAATCGCATAGTCATGCCGCCGATGGGAACCAACTACGCTGAGGCAGGCGGCACGGTCAGTCAGAGAATGCTCGATTACTACGAGGCAAGGGCCAGGGGCGGAACAGGATTGATTATTGTGGAAGGAAGCGCTCCCAGCCTGCAATGCAACATGTCCTTCCAGGGATCTCCCTCCTACCAAGCATCTCTGGGAGACGATAAATTTATCCCCGGATGGAGAAAGCTGACGGACGCCGCTCAC
>JAOUDT010000040.1 GCA_029859145.1 Dehalococcoidia bacterium | reverse complement strand
TCATGACGTGGCGGGCTTCCTCATCAACGGACTCGAGCCTCTTCGCGAGTACGTCCTTGATACCGCGAGGAACATGTACATCGGAAAGGTCCTTGACACCCCAGCCCTTTTCCACCGGGTAGAGCGCCCCTTCTTCGACCAAAGAGCGTAGCATTTCCTCAACAAAGAAAGGATTGCCTTCTGTCTTGTCGTAGACCAGGTCGGGCAGCTCGCTGGGAACGTGCTCACCGAACGTCTGCTTAATCATCTGAAGGACATGGTCGAAGGTTAGTCGCTTCGGGGAAAGCGCATAAGAAAGCCTCTCCCTGTTTATTTCAGCAACAGAGCGAGAGAGGGAATGCTGGTCTTCCAGCTCCTGGTCACGGTAGGCGCCTACAATCAGGAGGTGCTCAGCGGCGACGGCCCGCGCCATGTGGTGTAAAAGCGCCATCGACGCATGGTCAACCCACTGCAAATCATCGAGGAATAGCACCAGGGGGACCTCCTTGGAGATGTTGACAAAGAATTGAGTAACCGCCTCGTAGAGGCGGATGTGTGGTTGAGCAGATGGCGCTGGCCCTGAAGATGGGATAGTGCCTAACTTCTCACCAAGCTCAGGCACCAGTTTTGCCAACTCTGTGGCAAAGGTGCCTACGGCTTTGAAGACAAGGAGCGGTGGTGCCCAGCGGGCGTATTCCTTGACGATGTCGCTCCAGGGCTGATAGGGGACAGCGCCTTCACGCTCGCCACCCTTGCCCATGAGACACTGAGCACCCCGAAGTCTGGCGTAGCTTCTGAGTTCGTGAGCCAGCCTGGTCTTGCCGATGCCCGCCTCTCCGGTGATAAACACGAGACTCCCTTCACCTCTCAAGGCTGCGTCCAGACGAGCCCTGAGGATTCTCATTTCCTGCTCCCGATCTACCAGCGCCTGGGCCCATCGGGGCTCAGGCGTGGGCATGCGTTCAGCCGCTTTCTCCTCGGTTGGCACTCCTACAGGCGCTGGTCTGGCCTCCGCCTCCTCCCTTACAGACTTAAGAGCCTGGAAAAGGTCACTAGCCGACTGGTAGCGCTGGTCGGGGTCTTTGGCAAGAAGCTTGAGGATAATCTGTTCCAGGGCTGCTGGAATCTCCGGGGCCAATTTTCGGGGCATCATGGGTAGGTCGTTGATATGGCTGAAAATGACTTTAACCGCTTCATCTCCGCGGAAGGGAGGCTTGCCAGTGACCATCTCATATAGAACGCAGCCCAAGGAATAGAGGTCTGACCTGGTATCGGAGCGCTTTCCCAGGGCTTGCTCGGGGGGCAGATAGGTAGGAGTCCCTACTATCACACCTCTCTGTGTGAGATTAGGTCCACCCAGTGCTCTCGCCAGTCCGAAGTCCATCAGCTTGGGCAGTCCCGCGGAGGTGATCATGATATTCTCCGGCTTGATGTCTCGGTGGAGGATGCCACGAGAATGGGCATATTCCAGTGCCTGGCAGACTTGGCTGCCGATTCTAAGCGTGGTAGCAGCATCACAGCGTGCACCCGGTTCAGAGCGGATCAAACCGCTTAGGTTGGGGCCATCGACGAACTCCAGAATGAGGTAATGGCTCTCGTCCTCCTGGCCGATATCGTATATGGCGACGATATTAGGATTAGAGAGGCCGGCGGTGGCCTTGGCTTCCTGCTCAAAGCGGGCAAAGGACTCCTGGTCAAGTCCTTCACCTTTAATGACTTTGATGGCTACGGTGCGGCCGAGCTTGGTGTCCTCAGCTTTGAAGACAATACCCCTGCCGCCTTCTCCCAGCTTCCTTGTGACCTTGTACCTCCCGCCTTGAAACGATTCAAACACTGCCCGTCTCCTGTTAACTTCAGCTGAGCCAATCGCTCAAACTTACGAGTAATTCCTGCACCATTTATACCATGATACTCGTGGGTGAATAGCGAGTCAATAATAGCTAGCCTAGCGTGCTGATTCTTTGATGGAAAGACAGATTAACGGGAAGTGCCCCCAAGGGGATTCGGACCCCTGATCTTCAGCTTGAAAGGCTGATGTCCTAGGCCACTAGACGATGGGGGCAACGTTAAGCATTTTACGGATAAATCGCCGAATGTGCAAGCTCTGACTGAAATACAGCTTACTTTGACTTGCCAACAGCCCGAATGTGAGGTATGATGTGGCGGTTGTCACGTATGTTCACAGCTGATAGCCTCAAATTGAAAGCAGTTGCCCGAAAGCGCCAAGAATATGGGCTCTGCTATTCTTTCTCTATGATGCCTGCGCTCTACCTGTCTGGTTATAGAAAGGATGACTCTCGAGGGGAAAAAACATGTCTCGAAGGGAGGTTCACTGAGCATGACGAAAGAGATAGATGATGTTGCTTCGCAAATTGAGCAGGTAATTGATGAAGCCAGCGGCAAGGCATATTTGCCTCCTTGTCAGGTTCGTTGTCCTCTCAAAATAGATATTCAACGCAATCACGTTATGATTTCGTGCCTTCCTCTGGATGAAAAGGAAGCTTCCAGCCAGATATTGAAGATAGGCGACGAAGTCTATGAACAGAACCCCCTATTTCCAATTGTTTGTGGCTATATTTGCGGCCTTTGCGAAAAAGAGTGCAATTATGAAGAGCAAACTGGGGCAGTGAGAAGAATACTGCTTTTGCGATTTGTCGCCGAGCATTATCTGTCCCATCTGAAAACAAAACCCTCCCATCCTCCTCTCACCGGGGAAAAGGTGGCGGTGATCGGAGGAGGACCGGCAAGCCTGATGTGTGCTTATACATTGAGCAAGAAGGGCTACCGGGTCTCTATGGTGGCAAAGCGTTCCGATCTAGGGGGTGCTCTGAGACTAATCCCTCAGTATCGCCTCCCCAAGAATATATTGGATGATACTTTGGATAGTTTGGTGAGGATTGCTCGTATAGATGTCAAAGATGTTCAGTTCGAGCCCACAATGGGTGATTGGAAGAAAACGATGGATGAACTCAGAAAAGAAGGCTACCAGGCCATATTTATTGCTACCGGCACCCCCTTTCCAAGACGCCTTAGATTTGAAGGAAAACTTGTGGCGGGAGCAGACCTGGAAGCAGTCATGTTTGGTTTGAACCTCCTCTCTGATGTCAGCCAAGGGAAGGCTCGTCCCCGGCTCTTTGAAGGCAAAAGGGTGATAGTAATTGGGGGCGGCAACGTGGCATTTGATACAGCAAGAACCGCCCGACGACTGGGCGGAAAAGTTACCCTGGTGTGCCTGGAGAATGAAGATAAGGCTTCTAAAGATGGGATACCGGCCGATGTTGAGGAAATTGAGGGCGCCAGTGAAGAAGGAATTCAAATCGTCTATAGCCGGGGCGTAGAGGAGATAGTTGGTGAGGATGGCAAATTTCGGAAGATAAAGTGCCCACGGTGCACATCGGTCTACAACGAGATGGGATACAGGGGATTCAATCCCAAGTTTGATAAGAGTGACGTGATATATCTTGAGGGTGATGTGCTACTTATCACCATCGGGCAGACTTGGCCGAGGACACCTTTCCGGCAGGTGGGTCTACTGGACGAAAGAGACAGGATTGATGTCGACCCGCTTACTCTGATGAGCAATCGTGTAGAAGGGATTTTCGTTGGAGGTGATGTCAGGCGGATCGGCTATGCCTCGGATGCAATGAGAGAAGGTATGGTAGCTGCCGAGTCTATAGACCGCTACCTCAAAGGTGAAGACCTCAAGAAAGGCAGAGAGATGGAGTATGAGAAAGCAGCTATTCCCAGGGCTGCAGAGTACAAGCCTCAACCTGAGCTTGAATGGTTGCCGGCGAAAAAAAGGATAAACTTCAAACCTTTTGAGAAGGGCTTCACCCTGAAGGATGCTGTGGAAGAGGCTGGAAGATGTCTATACTGCGGCCCCTGTAAGAGTTGTAAGGCATGTGTGATGCTCGGGCTTCAACAAGAGATACCAAGAATTGAAGTCAATCGAGAGATATGTAGCGGATGCGGGGTCTGCGCTTTCTTATGCAGCTATGATGCCATCAAACTAGAGAAATCTGGGGATAAAGCTGTAGCAGTCATAAATGACCTCAGGTGCAAGCGATGCGGTGTGTGTGCCGCTGCTTGCCCCAGCGCGGCAATTGTTCCAGAACACTCCACCAACGCAGAAATTATGGCTGAAATTGAGGGCGCGTTAGTATAGACTTAGCTGAATATTGCATTCCTGAGGAATCATCTTATAAACTAGCCAGAGGCGAATTCTGATTTCAAACTAATTGCCATACTCACGAAAATCGCCAGATTTTCGCCAGGTAGCGTATGTCAAGAACAGCAAGACAACCTCTCAAGTCAGCTTCTATTAGCGTCCAAGGCGTTGTCCAGGGCGTCGGCTTCCGGCCTTTCGTCTACGGACTGGCTATTAAACACAACCTTAGGGGCTGGGTCTACAACACTTCCGAAGATGTCAAGATTGAGGTAGAGGGTGCAGCAGAAGCCATCAAGCAGTTTAGGCAGGAACTCGAGGGCAAAGCCCCGCCACTGGCCCACATCGAGAACATAACTGTTAGGCATCATCGCCCGGTCGGTTACGAAGACTTCGAGATTCGGAAGAGCCAGGCACAGGCAGGGAAAAGCCAGCTTATCTCTCCGGATGTGGCTACCTGCCCGGCTTGTCTTGCCGAGTTACTAAATCCTCGAGACCGTCGCTACCGCTATCCCTTCACCAACTGCACCAACTGTGGCCCACGGTTCACCATAATTGAAGGTATGCCATATGACCGCCCCAAGACCACTATGCGCTACTTCCAGATGTGCCCCCAGTGCCAGGCCGAATATGATAATCCCCTGGACCGCCGCTTCCATGCCCAGCCAAACGCCTGCCCGAAATGCGGTCCCCAGGTGCAGCTGGTTGATAACCAGGGCAATTTGATAAACGACTCAAATGCTATTGCCGAAGCCAGTCAACTCCTCAAGCAAGGGAGAATCGTGGCTATTAAAGGACTTGGCGGTTTTCTCCTGGCTTGCGATGCGACCAACGAGACCGCCGTTAAGACACTGCGGCGGAGGAAGAAGCGCCCTTCGAAGCCCCTTGCCGTAATGGTCGCCAGTCTGGAGGAAGCGAAAAGGCACTGCTACGTCTTGCCAGAGGAGGAAAAATTGCTGACCTCACCTCAAAGCCCCATCGTGCTCATGATCTGGAGAGAGGGCTCATCTGTGTCCCGAGAGGTAGCCCCCAATCTATGGTTCTTGGGAATCATGCTGCCGTACACACCGCTTCACCACATACTGCTCAGGGATACGGGCGTGCCTCTAGTAATGACCAGCGGCAATCTCAGCGAAGAACCCATCGCCCGGGACAATGATGAAGCTTTGAGGAGGCTTTCCGGTATCGCCGACTATTTTCTAATCCATAATCGGGACATTTACTCCCGCTACGACGACAGTGTGGCTATGGTGGAAAGGGGCACAAGCCAGCTGGTAAGGCGAGCGCGTAGCTATGCTCCTTACCCCATCCGCCTGCCGTTTCGAGCCGGGCAGGTACTTGGTTGCGGCAGTGAGGAAAAGAATACGTTCTGCCTGACCAAAGATAACTATGCTTTCTTATCGCAGCATATCGGCGATATGCAGAATATGGAAACATTGGAGCATTTTGAGAGCACCATATCTCTTTACGAAAGGCTTTTCCGCATACGGCCTGAAATCGTTGCCCATGACCTCCACCCTGATTATCTGGCCACCAAGTATGCCCATGAATTGGGCGAGTCCGGCATGAAGCTTGTTCCGGTGCAGCACCACCATGCCCATATCGCCAGTTGTCTGGCCGACAATGGGGTTGAGTCCTCGGTTATAGGTGTGGCTTTCGACGGCACAGGGATGGGTGCCGATGGCAATATCTGGGGAGGAGAATTCCTGATAGCTGATTACCGTAGTTTTCGCAGGGCAGGACATCTAGAATATCTGCCTCTGCCCGGAGGAGACGCAGCTATAAACAAGCCATATCGCACCGCCATCGGCTACATTCTCACTCTACTGGGGGAAAATGGTCTTAACGCTGCCATGGCGACCCTGAACGATGTTAAGGGAAAGCAACCTCGACAGGCCTCCATCGGGCAAGTTGGGGATGTTGAAATAGACATCATCAAGCGCCAGATAGAGAGGAAGATAAATTCGCCGCTTTGCTCAAGCATGGGGCGCCTTTTTGATGCCATATCAGCCCTGCTGGGCATAAGGGGCGAAATAGATTACGAAGGGCAGGCGGCGGTGGAACTGGAAATGAACGCCTACTCCTCTCTCATTGCCAGCAGCGTAAGTGACAAAGGAATCTCCCATGCTCAGGAACACTACTCATTCAGTATGGTGAAAGACGAGGCAATAAGAGTCGTGCGCCTGAAGGACCTGCTCTCCGCCGTAATAGATGATTTACGGCGTGGTGTCTCGGACGGTACGATAGCAGTCAGATTCCACAATACCGTTGCTCAGATGACAAACGAAATGTGTCGGTTGATAGCCGATGAAACCGGCATCAGACAGGTTGCATTAAGTGGTGGCGTATTTCAGAATCGCTTGCTGTTAAGAAGAACAGTCAACCTACTGGAAAGCAGCGGTTTTCAGGTCTTCACCCACAGGCAAGTGCCCTGTAATGACGGTTGCGTCTCCCTGGGGCAAGCCGTCATTGCCAATTTCGCCGTGTGAAGAGAAACGTAAGCAACGCAGCGATGCTTTTGGCATCGCAGATTTCGCCCGAGGCGATAAGTCGGGGTATCTCATCCGGGGAAACGCGGACTAGCTCGATATCGTCGGTGTCCTCAGCCACGAGACGAGCGGGCACGAGGTCTGTAGCCACGAAGCAGTGGAGGTACTCCGTTCCATATCCCGGGGTGGCATAAAAGCCCCCCAATTTGTCTATTTTCCTGGGGAAGTAGCCAATTTCCTCCTGCAATTCGCGGCGCACGGAGTCCACGGGCTCTTCTCCGGGGTCAATGCCACCAGCTGGTATTTCCATGAGAAACCTGTCCACGGCGTGGCGGAACTGACGAACCAGAAGGATATTGCCTTGTTCATCGAGGGCCACCACAGCTATACAATCGCTGTGTTCCACCACCTCTCGCGTGGTTTTTATGCCGCTGGCTTTCTCCACTGTGTCTACGCGTACGTTTACCGCGCGCCCCTGATATATCTGCTGGGTAGCTACCTTCTTTTCCGGTTTCAACATGTTCCTGCCATTTCGCTAGAATGTCGTCGCTTCCACTGCCGAGCCTTAAAGTTGTCGCATAAGAGCTACCTCATCGCAATCGGGAAACTTGGGACAGCGATAGCAGTCTGCCCATACCTTCTGAGGCAACTCTTTCTTGTCGATTAGCTGGAAGCCGTGTTTCTCAAAGAAAGCGGGCTTGCGAACGAGGCAAAAAACCCTGGGTATCCCCAGCTCCTTGGCCTCTTCCAGACAGGCCTGAACCAGCTTTGAACCAATCTCTTGGCTCTGTGCCTGTTCATCGACAGCCAGAGATCTGATTTCCGCCAGGTCAACCCAGGTAACCTGTAAGGCTGCGCACGCGATAACCCGACCTTCTTTCCTGACCACGAAGTAGTCTCTAATTCCTTCATATATCTCGGATAATGCACGAGGCAACACCTCGCCCCTGTCAGCAAAATGACTGATCAGCCGGTGCACGGAGTTAGCATCGCCCACCTTCGCCCTATCAACCTTCATATCAGCTTTCACTTCCTCTTCCTCCCAGCTTTTGCCATAACGAACTGTAGAAATAAGTCGGCTCGTGAATTCTCAGGAAGCGAGCTGTGTAAGGGCTGAGCTTCACTCTGACATTCTGCCCGTCCGATAAAGGCAACTCAATTTGTCCGTCAATGCTGAGTACGACCTTTTCTCTGGGGGCAACCTTCAAATCAACTATGCTCTGCGGAGGTAGTACCAGGGCGTGACTCAATCCCAGGTGGCAGGATACCGGTTGGAGGACGATTTCCCTGGATTGAGGGTGAAGAATCGGTCCGCCAGATGCCAGGGCATAGCTGGTGCTCCCGGTGGCGGTGGCGACAATCAAGCCATCAGCCCGGTAGGTGGTTATCGCTGTGCCGTCGACTTCTGCCTTTATGTTAACCAGGCGAACCGCTACACTGTGCAGCACGACGTCATTCAAGGCATGAAAGCTTTTGTCCGCAACCTGAGCCTCGAGCATGGCCCTTTCCTCGATCCAGCCTTTTCCCCCGAGCAAACCGGACAAATGAGACGTGACCTCGTCGCTATCTATCTCCGTGATAAACCCCAGCCTGCCCAGGTTTATACCTAAGATGGGCACCGACAAGGGAGCTACGATTCGGGCGCAATGGAGGATAGTGCCATCTCCGCCGATGCTGAGAATTAACTCCGTGCCGGCCACTTGTGGTTTAGCTTTATCCTCGTCCCAAGCTGAGCATCGCCATGAAGAGACATCCTTAGAGGACAAAAACTCTTGCAGTTTCTCGCTTAAGTCTCGGGCTTTTTCGCGTAGAGGGTGATAGAGAATACCGATGCGCTTCACAGGTAGCAATGTACCACTGGTGAATTCTGACTGTCAAACTATCTAACATATCCGGGGGAGCAATTCCCCGGATAGCATATCTACGATGCGGGAGGGGCCAAGTTTTGTTTTCATTACCACCTTCCCGGGGTGCTCGCCGGTTACCTCGCCGATGATGGCAGCATACCTGCCATAGCGATTCTTTCTCATTCGCGCCAGAATCTTGGGCGCATCGGTCGGGTCAACTACAGCTACCAGCTTGCCTTCGTTAGCCACGTAGATGGGGTCCAGTCCCAGGAGCTCGCAGGCAGCTCTGACCTCTTCCTTCACTGGTATCTCGGTCTCCTCTACTACAATGCCCGCCTTTGATTGACGGGCCAATTCG
>JAOUDT010000230.1 GCA_029859145.1 Dehalococcoidia bacterium | reverse complement strand
CAAGAGTCTTATCCAGTGGGTGATTGATCGCCTGACTATCCTCAGCACAGAAATCATCATAGCGACTGCCCATGGTGAGCCAATTCCCTGTTCCTCTGCCGTGAGAATCAAGACGGTAGCCGATCCATATCAGGGAAAAGGTCCGCTGGCGGGCATTTACTCAGGCTTGATAGCGTCATCAACGTGGCGCCCTATCGTCGTTGGCTGCGATACACCATTCTTGAGCGTAGACCTCCTCGCATATATGACTCAGACCTCCTCCAGATTTGATGTTGTTGTTCCTCGAATAAAAGAGAAAGTGGAACCTCTTTGTGCAGTTTATTCCAAGAATTGCGTGGCTCCCATCCGGGAACTGCTAAGGCAAAACGAACTGAAGATCATCGAGCTTTTTGCCATGGTCAAGGTGAAATACGTCGAAGAAGACGAGATAGAAAGGCTTGACCCGGAGCATTTGAGTTTCTTCAATATAAACAGCCAGGATGATTTAGACAGGGCAAGGAGACTGGCAGCCGAGAAAGGATGGCTGCCACGTAGAAGCTGAAGTTATTTATGAGCCTCGACAGCAGCTGCCTGAGCTTGATGACTATCTTCGGCTGGCCTACGAGCATCCACTCTCAACCGACTTGGGCCCAGCTTTTTGACTTCTGAAATAAAATCAGTGACCACCTGGGCAAATCTTTGCCCCTCGGCAGCGGAAACCCACTCCAGCTTTAGCCGCTCTGGTTCGATTCCCAACTGGGGCAACAGCTTTTTCAGAAGCACAATTCTCCTCAGTGTTTTGTAGTTGCCTTCCAGATAGTGACAATCTCTGGGGTGACATCCACCTATGAAAACACCGTCAGCCCCTTTTTTGAAGGCTTCCAGAACATACACGGGAGCTACCGCTCCCGAACACATTAGTCTTATCATTCTCAAATTGGGAGGATATTGAAACCGGCTTATCCCGGCAAGGTCAGCACCGGCATAGGCACACCAGTTGCAGCAGAAGCCAACAATTCTAGGCTCAAAGTCATCCATCATCATACTCCTGCCAAAGCAGCGTCAAGCATTGCTGAAATTTCTTTTCTGGTAAATCCTCGCTGCTGAACAGCACCTGAGGGACAGGCGGCACAACAAGTGCCACAGCCTTTGCACAGAGCCTCGTTTACAGCAGAGACTCCCTTTTCCCGATTCACAGCTATTGCTCCATAAGGGCAGAGGACTTCGCATACGCCACAGCCACTACACAGCGCCTCGTCCACAGAAGCTACAATTCCCTCGCCGATTATAGCGTCCTTGACCAATATGGTAGTAGCACGAGAGGCAGCAGCCTTGGCCTGGGCAATGCTTTCCTCGAGGGATTTTGGTGCATGGGCCAGCCCGCACACAAAGACACCATCTGTGGCAAAGTCAACAGGGCGAAGTTTGACGTGCGCTTCCAGGAAAAAGCCGTCCTGATTCACCGGCACCTTATATAGCATGGCAAGCTCTCTCACATCCGGTACAGAGACCATCGCTGCGCTCAGGGCAAGGATGTCAGCATCAATAGCTATATCTTCGCCAAGCACGTTATCCTTAACCTGGATCCTGAGTAAAAGCTGGCTACCTTTTCTTTCCTGTCTTACCCGCGGCTTGTCCTCCAAATCGTAATGCAAAAAGATGATCCCTTTCCGCCTTGCTTCTTCATAATACTCTTCATAGAATCCGTATGTCCTTATATCCCGGTAAAGGATATAAATGTTCATCTCGGGCTTCATCTCTTTTAGCTTCAAGGCATTCTTGATTGCCTCGTTGCAGCATACCCTGGAACAATAAGGCCGTTCGTCATTCCGGCAACCAACGCACTGAATCATTACCAGGTTGTCGCAGTTGACAATATCCGGGTTCTTCCTTACTACTTCTTCCTCAAGTTCAAGCTGAGTAAGCACCCTCGGGTCTCTTCCGTAGAGATATTCGTCCGGCTTATATTCTTCGGCTCCGGTGGCAATTATGGCCACACCATGGTCTATCTTCTCTATGACTCTACCTCTGTACCTCATTATTTCCGTGGTGAAATTGCCAACATATCCACGGACGTCCACAATCCAGGTATCGGTGTAGACTCGGATCTTGGGGTGTTCCTGTACTTTTTTGACAAGTCTGTCGAGGAATTGCCCGACGTCTTCGCCATCGAGGTTGTAATGTATCCT
>JAOUDT010000039.1 GCA_029859145.1 Dehalococcoidia bacterium | reverse complement strand
AACGAGGTCCATATTAGCCTGCCAGTATGCTTCAATTGTGCCGACATCACGCCAGTAGCCTTGATACTTATAGCCATAAATCTGGTATTTGGCTATTGCATCCGGTATGATCTGGCTGCCAAAATCTTGCAAGCCACGGCGATGAGCATCTTCCAGAACCTTGAAGAGGATATCCTTGTTAAAGACATAAATACCCATGGAAGCCAAGTTTCCTTTTGGTTGTGATGGTTTTTCTTCAAAGCCAACCACCCTGTTATTATCGTCGAGGAGCATAATGCCAAAGCGATTGGTTTCGTTCCAAGGCACCTCAGTGACTCCAATAGTAACATCAGCTCCCTGTTGGCGGTGAGACTTAATCATCTCTTCATAATGCATAGTGTAAACATGGTCTCCCGAGAGGATGAGAACCTCATCAACACGGCTGTCCTCTATGAAACGCAGATTGTGATAAACGGCCTCGGCAGTGCCTTTATACCAGTGCATCTCTCCATTGGTGCTTACAAAAGGATAGAGTAGAGTAATTCCACCGACTACACGGTCGAGATCCCAGGGTTTGCCGACACCAATATGGAGTGCTAACGAGCGAGGATTATATTGTGGTATAACAGCTACTGCGTTGATCCCGGAGTTAACGCAATTGCTTAAGACGAAGTCGATTATACGGTATTTGCCGGCGAAGGGAACTGCTGGCTTGGCACGCTCTTGTGCCAACACACTTAGTCTTTTCCCTTCCCCACCAGCGAGAATCAGAGCCAATACCTTTTTCATCTATATGATGTCACCTCTTATTGATCGTTGACTATATTCTAACCGCTCGGGAACGCTATGTCTAATTCCGTTCAATTGAGTTCCCTTGAGAGGTCAATCCTATTTGCGAGCCGCCGGTATATACATCTGCTCGATATATTCCTTCAACATACGGCGTGCGCAAAAGCGAGGTACAATTGAGTTGATTGCTTCTTTAACCATATGCACCCAACCATGGGGCACACCATTCCTATCTCGCTGGTAGTAGAGAGGTACAATCTCTTCTTCTAGAAGACGGTAGAGTGTCTTGGCATCTGACGTATCTTCTTCCCCGGGATCATGTGCTTCGACCTCATCCTGGATGACCCAGCCGTTAGCGCCATTATAGCCTTCGTGCCACCAACCACCCCGAACGCTGAGATGCAGGACACCGTTCCCTGCTGCCTTCATGCCGCTGGTACCGCAAGCTTCATAATGACGGCGAGGTGTATTCAACCAGACATCTACTCCCTGAACCAGATAATGAGCCATGTGTATATCGTAATCTTCAACAAAAGCTATTCGTCCTTGGAATTCGCGGTTCGTAGCCAGAGTATATACATCGTGAAGCAGTTGCTTGGAGGGAAGGTCAGCGGGGTGAGATTTCCCAGCGAAGATTATCTGAACCGGGTGCCATCTATCAGTCACAATTCGCTTGAGGCGTTCAGTATCATGGAAGACCAACTCTGGCCGCTTGTATGCGGCAAAACGACGGACAAAGCCGATGGTCAATGTGTCCTGGTCAAGCAGGGAGCCCATAGCCAGCACCTGTCGGGCCTTGCATTCACGTTCAGTGGAACACTGCCGTGCACGCTCCACCATGGCACCGATAAGTTTACGTTTGAGAACTTGGTGCACTGCCCAGAGTTCCTCATCAGGGATGTTTATCACAAGTTCCTGCAGAGTGGTATCATCGTATCTTTTTGATACATCATGCCCCAAGTGTTTCTCGTAGACGCCACCCATCTCTCTGGCAACCCATGTAGGCGTGTGGATCCCATTGGTAATATGAGAAATAGGTACTTCATCTTCTTTGACTTCCGGCCACAGTCCGTGCCACATCTTTCTGGTAATTCTTCCGTGAATCTGGCTGACAGCATTGCGATGGCCAGCCATTTTTAAACCAAGCACGGTCATGTTAAAGGCTTGGTCGCTTGCGCCATCCTGTCGTCCTAATTCCAAGAATGTTTCTCGGTTGATTCCAGTGGATTCCCAGTAGGTGCGGAAGTATTTCTCCACAAGTGAGACAGGAAAGATGTCATGTCCTGCGGCGACTTGAGTATGGGTGGTGAAAACGGTGGCCGCCTGCACGTTTCGGAGGGCTTCGGCAAAGCTGGCACCTCTTTCCATCTCTTCGCGGACGCGCTCCAGCATCATAAAAGCACAGTGTCCTTCGTTAGCATGCCATACGGAGGGCTTGATGCCAAGGGCCCGCAAGACACGCACCCCACCAATTCCCAGCACAATTTCTTGCTGGATGCGTTGCTCTGGGTCGGCGGTGTAGAGACGGGCGCACAATTGTTGGTCCTCGGGAATATTTCCTTCGACATCACAACACATTAGGTAAAGATTGACCCGCCCCAACCGCACCTGCCACACTCCAATATGAGATAGCCTATCACCGAGTCTGATTTGAACCAAAGGGCCGCACCACTTGGAACGATGAACTGGATTGACGGGATTAATAGGCGCTTCATCAAAATCCAATTGGCTATAATGTTCCTCTTGCCAGCCCTCGGCAGAAATATGTTGATGGAAATACCCTTGGGGGTACATAAAGCCAACCCCGACCAGGGGCAGCCCCAGATCGCTTGCTTCCTTGCACGTGTCGCCGGCTAAGACTCCCAGCCCCCCAGCATATATAGGAAGAGAATTATGTATGGCGAATTCCATTGAAAAATAGGCGACAGGGCCATGCAATACATTGGGATACTTGCCAGAAAACCAGCTACCCCTATCTGACATGTCAGCATCAAAAGCCGACATCACAGAGTCATATAGCTTGATAAAAGCAGGATCAGCAACAGCCGTAGCTAGCTTATCGGAGCTGATCTCGTGTAATTGCCTGACCGGGTTGTGCCCGCTCAACCTCCATAGCGGATAATCCAAGGTGCGGAACAAGGCACGCGCCTGCGTGTGCCAGCTCCACCACAGATTGTTAGCCAGTTCCTCCAGTCTAGATATCCGTTCAGGTATCTTCGATTCCTGCAACATGTGCTCCTATATTTTCAGTTGGTCGGTTATTATATCAGAATACTATTTGCCTTATCATGCACGTGACAGAACGTTTCGCTGTGGTCAGCTCATGAACAGATTAGTGCCTGTGCCCAACTATAAGATCGGCATGGAGACTACCCTACAGACCCAGCAATGCATGGTATTCCTTACGCTCCGCAACTCTTGTCGACTCTGACCGAGAAATTGTCGTGGTATAATGTCAATATAGTATGGAGTTAGGAGGTGTGCGAATATGGCTAGGATTGCCAAAGTTAGCAAGGATGAAGCAAAGAGACGGTTAGGGGATGTGCCGGACGATAAGCGGTTCTGGTGCCAGGACGGGAAAGTCATCAGGAACCTGAGAGAGCTTAGGAAGGCTTTGATTGATATAAGCGATGAGACCTTTCATTATCATTTGGTTGAGGGGAAGAACGACTTCAGTAAGTGGATCAGGGAGGTTGTGGGGGACGAGAAGCTAGCTAACGACTTGAGCAAGGCTAGGTCGCGTATCCAAGCCAGCCAAGCAGTAGCGGAGAGGATTTCTTTTCTCGAGACTAAACTGTGAGAGTACTCTGGGGCTCGGCCAAGGGTCTACCTTGGAATCAGGCTAGCTTAGGTTTTTGTCGCGCTTTCCACTCCTTGGGTAGAAGCTCTCTGAACATGTTGGGAAATTTCGGCGGATAAACTTGGTACAGGTACTGGTACATGGTCAGGAGCATGGAATCTATGTCAGCGATATAACCCCAGGCACGTTGTACGTGGTCAGTGGCGACAAAGACCTCTCGGCAATATCCTTTTAGCTCTCGAATAAGGCGATTGAGCGCCTCGCCCTTTGTGTCAGGAGTAGCTGCTGATTCGAGGGAGCGGCTGGCTTCTAGTGCACGGTGAATGAATTCCGTGGCGATCACACGGTGGCTCTGTCCTCGTTTGATGTCTAGCAAAACCGCCTCTTTCTGTTGACCAGCAAGACCATTCTCAATTCCAGTTCTCAGGTAATCAAATCGCGTATCGAGGAGAAATTCGAGAATGCGTTCGGCTCCCACGTAAGTGGTATCACCAGGATGAACATATCTGGTACTGGCAAAAGCAGTGTCCTCGGGCACAGTGCCGAGAAGAAGTTCTGAAAGGCGATAGCCGTGTAAGAAAGGCCTCTTCTGGCGTCCCTCGTCAGGTCTCCAGCCCCAATTACAGGCTCGCTTCATCAGCCGATAATGCAAGCCTATCTGGTCTTTGAAATCAAAGCGAGGGATAGCATATCTAGTATCATGGAGCAGGGCTGCATTCATAGCTAGCCGCCTGGGAATGCCAAAGGCATCCAGAATTGCCCCATAAATATTTATGAGGAAACGACCAGGCTCCCAGAAGACGAATGGCAGATGTTTGAAAACTATCTCTTCGAGATCTACGTTTCTAAACTCTCCGGTGTTACGGGGTGGATAGTGACCATCGTAGCGGAGAACTGGACGTATTTCAGGAGCCCAGGAGATTTGATGAAAGCGAACACGGGGCAGTTTCGCCATATCTCCTAGGCTGTCCAAATAGTCATCGGGAGTTGTAAAGCGCACTTCGGCGATCCTCTTACTGATTACGTTCTTCCAGGCTTGTTCCATTATCCGCAGAGCGGTATCACCGAAGTCCATGAGCTCCAGATCCTGGATGTAGAGTATTAAGCCCTGGTCAGGCGTCTCCGTCAGCGCATCTTCCAGCACTGCGGTATAATCAGCTATTGCTTCCTCCCAGGATATAGGGAAAGGAATGTAAGATTTGTTGCGATATTCTTCGGCAAAGACCCAGTACTTTCCCAGAATATATCCCTGATTTTTCACACCTTCGGGGTCATAACGAGTTATCGGCCGCCAGATATGTTGAGATACTGGAAAATGGCGGGGCAGCGCCAGCATATCAGGTCCTACCACAAAGGCATGGTGTTGAATATCACCTTCGCCATCCACGATAAAGTGTGCCTTCCGGTCACTCAGTTGAGGAAAGATAATATAATCCATACCGCTATCTTTATAGGCAGCCAGTTTAGCGACATCCACAGAACCCTCGGTGGGGAATGCACCGCGATGCCTTGGCTCAGGTATGCCCATCACTTCATGAAGTAGCTCTGCATTGAGACGAAGTTCATCAGCTATCTCATCGGAGGTGAGTAGGGCTGCATGGGCATGATGGGCGTGCGTATATAAGGGATATAGAGTGCCGTTCTTATAAGCTGTTGCCAAGGTTTGGAATGTCTCCGGTATATACCAAGCTAACTGCACCAGAAGTTCATTGGTGACATCAAGGGCTACCGATGCGCCCAGTGCTTCCGCCGTTTGTATTAAGCGGGTGTATATATCACGTTCCTCCTGCGCCCTTTTTAAAACATAGTTCTCTCCTCGAACGGCGTCGCGTATTTCGGGGTCATCCACCAAGGCAATAAGTTCGTTGGGCAAGTCCCACAACGGCTCATGCGCATGAAAGGCAAGTATGACGTAGGCGCGCTTCATAACATGTCGCTCTTTAGCCCCCAAATGTAAGTTCGGTAGAAACCTCGGGGTGCTCTTCTCTATATTCTTGTCTAAGACGCTGTGCTTCGCCTGATTCTTGCCAGTGCTTTGCTTTGCTCACCACTGCTTGAAACAGCCTGCTGGCTTCCTCTACCTGTTCATTATCGATGACATCTCTCAACGATTCTACAGCAAGGTAGAGTTTCTGGGCGCCGCACTGAATCATTTCTACGCTCCACCAGGGCCGACAACTGGCCCACCAGTACTGGCAGCTATGTAGTCCCTCATCCAGAAGCGCCCGTGCCTCGGGAAATCCAGGCGCTTCTGGTGGAGCTGCTCTGATAGTGTGCAACACAAACTTGGTCAGTTGCCATTGTAGCGTGTGCAGGTCATGCCCGGGATACCGCCACTGCGGATATGGTATGCCCTGTGCCAGCTCGTCTTCCCAGGTGCTCCAGGAGGAGGGAAGGGGACTTGCTTCATCAATCTGAGCGAAATCGGTGATGAGTTCAGAGACGGTGCATGTCCTGGGGGTTCCTCTGGCAAATACCTCGGAGAGCAGCTTCTCCTGCCCCGGGCGATGGTGCCCATAGACTTCGCCATCGGTGCCTGTTAGAAGATAGCTATGTCCCTCTGACCTGCCACCAAGGGCTGCTAAGAAGGGTTTTGCTGAAGGATATGTGCCATAGGTAATGCCGGCGCTGAAGGGACGTTCCTTGAAAAAGACCAAGAAATCACCAAGTCCCTCTACTTTATAGAGTCTGTCGTATTTAACGGCCCCGATCTTGCCGCTAAAGGAAATCTCGTCCACAATTATCCAGCGAAAGCCGAGTTCGGCTACAGTTCGGGCTACTTCGTAACTGTAGCACATCTCCGGTGGGAAAAAGCCCACGGGCCTGTAGGCCTCCCCAAAATAGCGCCGATTAGCGTCGTTATTGAGCTTGATCTGCCTGATAACTTCATCCTTGGGAAGAAGAGGCAGAATGGGATGATACATAGCGCTCCCGGTCAATTCGATCTGGCCTCGCTCGGCTAATTCACGAATACCTTGAATCACATCACCAAGCCCGTATCTGGAAAGCTGTTTCGTGAGAACGCCATTTATGTTGAGAGTGATTTTGGCCGCAGGTACCTCCTTCAAGATGCGCACCAGCGTCCGGTAGCTCTCATCGGTGACTTTGCGGACTATCTCCTCGGCCTGAGTTGGTGGTTGATAAATGTGAAGGAAATTGCTCCAGTACACGGTGCTGCTTCTCCTCTTCTATTGCACAAATAGCTTGTCTTCCAGTTTGTTTCTAATATCCCTGGCCGCGACAGCACGCCGATAATACTCTCGTTTTGTTTCCTCGCTGGCTCCGCTTTTGTTTACGGCTCGGTAGGCGTTGACCACAGTTCGCCATTGGTCAAGCAAGCCCATATGGATCAAGTTGATGTCCCACATAGGGCGATTGCTGGCCCACCACATCTGGCAACTATGTTCAGCTCGATCTAGAAGTCGGCGGGCTATGGCGGCAGAGTGCCGACTTTCGTCGTTATCAGCATATTGCAGCGCTTTGCCTACCAATTCGATGCAGATATTCAGATGTTCCCACTGAAGACGGTGCACTTCATTCTTTTTATCTTGCCACAAAGGATAGCAGTTGCCTTCTTTGATATCATCGGCTGTCGTGCTCCACGAGGATGGCCTGGGCTCTACCGTCCTACCTAGGGGAAACAGGTCAAGAAGTTGGCTGATAGTAACCATTCGGATTTTGGAAGCAGCTTCGCCGTTAGTTAACAGAGAGACGTGTTGCCCAGCTAACACAGTAGCTTGTTTAACCTCCTCGAGAGGCTCGACTGCAGGTTCTAGCTCCTCGTAAACCCTAGCCAGAAATGTTCTTTCCCAACCTTGGATGTGATGGCCATAGGTTTCAGCATCCATGGCTGTGACCACATAGATATTCTCTTTTTCACTTTGCCACTGTTCCAAGTGAGCAACGAATTCCTTGGCGTCCACGTTTCGAAAGCTTATCCTATTGCTGAGCACATCATCCCGGAAGAAAACTGCTATCTGTTGTCCATCGTACTCTGCTCTATAGACAATATCTACGGGCCACTCCGCTGGACAGGCAATGCCGCCTAGGATAACCCAGCGACACCCTGACTCGATGACAGGCCGCAAAATGTCCCGGCTATAGCACATCTCCGGTGGGAAAAATCCTTGGGGGACATAGGATTTGCCGAAGAAGTGGCGGCTGGTCAGTGCGTTCAGATCTATTTGCCTCTTTACTTCGTCTCCGGGTATCAGGGGTAGAATAGGGTGGTACTTGGCGGTTCCGGTGAATTCAATCTGGCCCATCTCAGCGAGGTTTCTGAAGCCTTCAATTATGTCCCTGTGGCCACAGTCCATCAGCATATCGGTGAGGACTCCGTTGAAATTTACCGTTAGCCGAGCATTGGGATACTCTTCGAAAACGTGGAGCAGAGGGCCATAGGATTCATGACATATCTTTCTTAGCACCGATGGCACTTGGGTCGGCGGCTGGTAGAAATGCAATAGCTGAGCCCAGTAGATCATAGTGTACCTCCGAGTCGAAAGCCTATCCAGTAACTCAAAGTAAGTAACCCGACGAATTGGCGCTTATTCTAACACAGACTATGGCCACAAAATGACTCTGCGATTTAGATTCAAGCTGAAACCAGGATCCCGAAGGATATGGCGTACTTGACACTAGTCTGAGGAAGGTCGAATCGAGGTAGAAACTGAATCTATCACCGCGGAGAGAATGGCCAAGCTAGCCTATTCTGCCAAACTCCTTGTCCAGTTGATGAGCACTTAGATGAATCATAGTTGGCCGCCCGTGAGGGCAGGTGCGCGGTTGTTTGGTCTGTTCCAGTTGCTTGATGAGCTCTCGCATTTCCTCATTGCCTAGCTGTTGTCCGGCCCGGATCGCAGCATGGCAGGCCAAAGATTGAGCCATCTTCTCTTCCCAGGGATTGGGGCCTTCCTGGCTAGCAAGGCTATCAAGCAGCGCACTTATCATCTCAATAATATTGGCCTTGGCCACTAGTGAGGGTATGGCGCGTATCAAATAGCTTCTATTTCCGAAAGGCTCAATGGCGAAACCAAATGCAGCCAGACGCTCTTTACTAGCTTTCAGGGTCTCTTCCTCCCTGGGGTTAAGTTCTATCGTTGCCGGCTGGAGTAGACCCTGGACTTCCACTGTCTTTTGTGACCACTGTGCCGAAATTCGGTCATAAAGTATGCGCTCGTGAGCAGCGTGCTGGTCGATGAGATACAGCCCGTCAGGTCCTTCAGCGATGATGTAGGTGCTGGCTAGCTGCCCCAATACCCTCAAAACCGGTAATTCCAAGGTTGGCAGCTGGGTCACGGCAAAAACAGGCTCCCTATCCATTATCATACGGGGTTTCTCCCATTGTCTTGAGTCCACTCCGAAAGACAAGGCTTTTGACCTAGCTACGGGCGTTCT
>JAOUDT010000038.1 GCA_029859145.1 Dehalococcoidia bacterium | reverse complement strand
ATCCCACCCTGCCTTTCGGGGCACATGGTAACCCTTCATCGTCTTGTACCGGCAAACGGTATCTTTGTAGAGACGAGCCAGCACATGATGAATTCCGGGGCTACCATTAGCGGTGGGCGGACCTTCATAAAAAGTATAATGCGGTCCCTTTTCTCTTATGGAGATACTCTTGTCGAAAATACTCTGTTCTCGCCAGAAGCGAAGGATGTCCTCTTCCAGTTGAACGAAGTTGACCTTGCTGCCGACCTCTCGAAACACGGCTAGCCTTCTCTTGGTAGGATAACTATCTTTCTATTCTCACCCTCACCTATGCTCTGAGTCGTCACATCAGGATGGTCAGCCAACGCCAGGTGAATAATGCGGCGCTCGTTCGCAGGCATCGGTTCCATAGGCATGGCACGGCGCCTTGATTTGACTTGCTCAGCTAAATACAAGGCCAATTTCTGCAGCGAATCGGCACGATGTTTCTTGTAGCTCCCGACGTCAATTGTCAACGGTAGCCAAGCCTTTAGCCGCTGGACCACCATTAGCTTGGTGACGTACTCCAGAGCAACCAGAGTCTGACCTCGTCGGCCAATCAAAATGCCCAGATCGTCACCATTGACGTTCAACGCCAAAGGCAACTCATCTGATATCACTTCAATCTTGCCTTGCACACCCATCAACCCAAGCAATGTATCCAAGATCTCAGTCACGTGGCTGACCACGTCCTCCTCAGGCAGAGTTGTTGAGCTCACTCTAATCACAGCTTCTCTGCCACCCACTCCCAGGATCCCCGACCTCCCCTCCCTGATGACCTCCACCTTGAATTGGTCACGACTCAGCCCCAGCTGTGCCTCTGCTTTCTCTATCGCCTGTTCTACTGTCCCAGCTGTTATTTCAATTGCTTCCATAGTCCGATCCTTCTTTGACAATTGGCTTTGCTAGCACCGGAGCCTGCGATCGCCTCTAATAACGTTGGTTCATTTTCATTTCGCCGTCGGCTGAAATGGAGAACGCAGTTTAAGGTAACCCCAGCCCCCAGTGACGAAATATTGAGTTATGATGCCAATTACAGTGGAAACAGCCCAGTAGAGACCCAGACCTGCGGGAAAGCTCAGGCTGAGCAGGCCAAACATGAGAGGCATCATCAGCAACATTATCCTGCTAGTGGATTCCTGCCTAGGGTCAACAGCCGGTGCCTGGGTCATCTTTTGCTGTACCCACATTGTACCGCCGACTATGATAGCCAGAACAATATTACCCCGGGCTGCCAAGTCAAGTCCCAAGAAGGAGCTATTTAGAGGAATCGCCTGATTCACTATGCCCCAAGAGTAGAGTCGCTGAGCTAAACCAAGTAGGCTCTCGGGCGTGGCAGCCAGAGCGCTCATGATGGCCTGATAGAGAGCAATCCAGATAGGGAACTGAACCAACATGGGCCATAAACAGCCCAGAGGGTTTACCCCGGCCTCTTTATACAGCTTCATCATTTCTTGCTGCAGCTTCTGTTGATTCTTGCCGTATTTCTTCTGCAATTCCTGGATCTTGGGCTGCATCTCCTGCAAAGCCTTGGTGGAATTGAGCTGGCGCTTGTTAAGAGGCCAGGTGATCAGACGGACAATAACCGTGAGGGCGATGATGGCCAAGCCAAACTGGCCGCCCAAAACATGGCTCAGCGCAACTAGCACATTGAGTACCGGGTTAGCTATAATAAGATTCCATACTGCCATCGGATAGGACCATCACTTTTCAGTGGCCAACGAGAGAGGCCAACCGTCCACTATTTCCCCTCTCTCAATATCCACAACATATATCGAATTGTCTTGCCCTCGAATATAGGCGAGACCGTCCTGGGCACAAAAGGAACTTTTGACCGCGGTGCCAATTGAGATAGTTTTCAACGGCACTGCCTCATCTACGAACTGAGCGCTGAGATCGAAAACGTACACGGTGCCTGATTCATCAGCCACTACCAGTAGGTTATCCGTCAAAACAGGCGACGAGACTATGGCGCTTCCAGCATCAAATTCCCACTCTTTTTCCCCTGTTTCTGCTTCAACGGCATACAGTCTGCCATCTAGACACACGGCATAAACGATGCCTTCATTGATTATAGGCGACGCCCAGAACCAGTTGCCGGCCGGTTCCTCCTCGGGAAATCTCCACCTCGATACGTTGCTGCCTGTTTCTATGGCATAAAGACGGCGGTCAAACGAGCCAACGAACAGGGTGTCTCCGTGAATCACGGGTGAAGAAGCAAAGCCAGCCCCTGCTTCGAACGACCAACCCAATAGTTCGCCTGTTTCAGCCGACAAAGCATAAATATGACCATCTAAAGTGCTGCCATAGAGAGTATCTCCCTGAATTACCGGCGAGGTCCATAGCTTCCCATGTCTTTCGTCTAAGACCTTTGACTCCCAGTTTAAGTCACCAAATTGCTTGTCTAGAGAATAGACCCTACCATTGGAACTAGCTACATATAAGGCATCCCCACTCATTGCTAGGTCAGCTACTATAGCATTGCTCTTTGCACCATCTAGTGGGCAATACCATTCCCATTCACCATACCTCTGCTGAGGGAACGTCAGATTCTGGCTCCTGGCCACCGTACTCAAAGCAAGAACTTGACCGCTATAGGTACCAACGTAAATTAAATCGGTATCCACAATCGGCGTCGTGTATATAGCCGCTGCAACGGACGTCGGGCCACATGACAAGCCACCGCTTGACGTAGTGACGATGGCAAAAAACCACAGCACATCCCGGGTCGACGAATTCACCGCCACCAACCGGCCATCGCGAGTGCCAGCATAGATGACTCCATCGTCGATTGCTGTTCCCGACCATCCACCGACCGCCTGAGCCCCACCCGAACACGAAACCAAGACCAGGGACAGAAGACCGACTGCAATAAGGAACAAGATCTTTGGTTGTTTCATTCTATAGCTAAGGTACGGGATCGTAGCCACCCTCAGAGAACGGATTGCAGCGAATTATTCTCTTGGCTCCCATCCAGCTACCTCGGGCAAACCCGTATTTCTTAATTGCCTCAAGTGTATAGTTTGAGCATGTGGGTTGGAAACGACAGGCATGAGGAAGTACCCTCGATGCAGTATTTTGGTACAATCTAATTACCCCCAAAGCTAATCGAGTCATCCTTCGCTCTCCAATAGTTGCGCCCGAGCCAGAAGCCTGATCATTGCCCTTTCCAGCTGATGATAGTCAGCATCAACTGCTACAGACCGAGCCATGAAAACGATGTCCCATCCTGGCTTCAGCGACTGCCGCCTCATTATTTCCCTCAGCAACCTCTTCAGGCGGTTGCGCTCCACTGCTTTGCCTACTTTCTTGCTCACGGAAAAGCCATACCGGCTTAGATTTGAGCCATTGGGCATCGCCTTCATTACCAGCAAGCTACCTGTCCAGACCTTACCCTGTCGATAAACCAAAGTATATTGTGCTCTACTAGTCAGAAAATAAGGCCCCTTCACAGGACAGAGCTAAACCGGAGTCAGCCTATACCTCCCCTTTAGACGCCTTCCTTTAAGCACGCGCCTTCCACCTCGAGTCGCCATCCTAGCACGAAAACCTAAGCTGCGCCTTCGGGGAATCCTCTTTGGTTGATAAGTTCGCTTTGGCATTCTTCAAACCGTCGAACGAGACAGGCCGACGCCTCCTGTTTTCCAAACATGGCTTGGTGCGTAGGGTAACATAGCTAGATAACGAGCTCTTTTTATGGCTTGCGCCAAGCTCCTTTGATGCTTGGCACATGTTCTACTCCTTCGTCGTGAAACAATCTTACCCTGACCAGAAATATACCGAGACAACATCGCAACATCTTTGTAATCAATCGTCATGCTCCCTTTGCAGAACGGGCAGACCGCCGGTCTGGCCACGAAGCTCCTTGTACTTCTTACTCTTCCAGTGTTAGCCAAATCTTTTCTCCTTTTTTATTACTCAAAGGGCAAGTCTTCAGGCTCAATTTCCTCTCCCTCAGGAAGCGACACCGCCCCCCGCCTACCAAGGAAAAGCACGCGTTCTGCATTCACCTCGAGGCTAGTACGCATCTGCCCATCTTGCCCCTCCCAACTGCGAGCATGCAATCTTCCCTCGATGTAGACTTGCTTCCCCTTGCTCAGGAATTGATTGCACTGTTCAGCTTGCTTGCCCCAAACGCTCACTCTAAACCAGTCTGTTTCTTCCTTGCTCTCTCCGGCGGAAGTAGTGTAACGGCGATTGGTAGCTATACTGAAAGATGTAACTGCCTTTCCGTTGGGTGTGTACCTCATCTCCGGATCAGAGCCCAGATTGCCAACCAGTATAACTTTGGCTAAGCTTGCTATATCAACCACCTACCTTTACCACAAGATACCGTAGAATATCACCAAAGGTGCCAATTTCGCTTTCCAGTTCCCTGACTGATTTTGGCATTAGCTTGAAGCGAGCCAAAACATAATCGGCTTCCATGAATTTCTTGACAGGGTAAGCCAGCTTTCTTTTTCCCCAATTCTTTACCTCCCCCACTGCCCCACCGCGGCTATTGATCGACTCAGTCACCCTGTCCATAATCTTGGACACCTCATCCTCAGCAGCCTCCGGACTAATCATAGCTACCAGTTCGTAGTCATTCATCCCTAGATTTTATACCACACGGAACAAAATGGCAACAAGGCTTGTGGTCGAACCACCTACCATGTCCGAGCGCTAGAATATCAAATCAGGCCAATGCTATAATTCCAGCGATGAGACTGTCCGACTTAGGAGAGTTTGGTCTAATAAACCTCATACGGGCTGCCAGCGCCAAATACGAAGATCCTGGGCGCATTCCATGGCGACAAATACTACTGGGCATTGGCGATGACGCCGCTGCCTGGCAAAACGATAATCGCATCCAGTTGGCCACTACAGATACTCTCGTTCAGAGTGTTCACTTCGACCTGGGCGCTATTACCTGGGAGGAGCTGGGCTGGAAAGCACTGGCTGTAAATCTAAGCGACATAGCTGCCATGGGCGGTATCCCCAGGTACGCCTTGCTTTCTCTGGCATTACCAGCTCAACTGAAGGTGCAAGACGTATCCGAATTCATCAACAGCTTCCTGCTTTTGGCCGCCGAATTTGGTGTGGCATTAGTTGGGGGCAATGTCGCTACAGCTCACAACATAGTCATCACGGTAACAATCATAGGCTGCTCAAAAGGCAAGAACATGCTTGAGCGGTCGGCAGCTTGCCCCGGCGAGCAAATAGCCGTCACAGGATACGTCGGATTGGCGGCGGCTGGTCTCGAAATGCTCAAGGGAAAAACCATCTCAGACCCAAATGCAAGAAATATCCTGAGACAAGCCCACTTCAAACCCGTGCCCAGGGTAAAAGAGGGCCAAATCCTAATTGAACAAGGAGTCAGGACTGCCATAGACATAAGCGATGGACTCGTCGCTGACCTCGACCATGTATGCGAATCCAGCAAAGTCAGCGCCAAGATCAATATAGAACAAGTCCCAGTACACCCCGTAGTGACAGCACATTTTCCAAACAGTCGGGAGCTAGCCTTGTCTGGTGGAGAGGATTATGAGCTTCTTTTTACCGCCGATAAGGCTACTGTCGCCCGAGCTAGACAAGCCCTTGGCTGTCCGGTGACTGTGATAGGTGATATAACAAAAGACGAGCTACCAACACGAGTACTTGTGGTGGATAGCAGGGGGACTATCATCCCCTACAAGAAAGGGGGGTGGGATCACTTTAAGAATGCAGTTTCTCACACTGAATTCACATAGTCCTCAACAAACTCAGCTTCTGGGAAGCTACTTGGGGAAACTAGCTCGAAAAGCTGATGTCTTCCTCCTCACGGGCGAGTTGGGGACAGGCAAGACTTGTCTAGTCCAGGGCATCGCTCACGGCCTGAATGTCGAAGAATACGCCTTCAGTCCCTCTTTCGTCATACTCAGACAATATCACGGCCGACTTCCCTTATACCACATTGATTTTTATCGCCTCGACTCCATTGACGAAATTGCCGACCTCGGGCTGGAGGATTACTTTCATGGCGATGGAGTCTGTGTGGTTGAATGGGCGGAAAAAGGCCTGCAGATAGTGCCACACGATAATCTGCTCATCTCCATGCACTATGTCCCTATCTCCCAGACAGAAAGGTCCATCCGCCTTAAACCGCATGGCGACCGCTACGATGAACTGATAAAACAACTCAAAAAAGAGAGCGAATATTGGCCCAAAATGCGAAGTGGTAAACGGGGCGCAATTTGAAAATCAAAGGTCAAAATGACAACCCAAAATGCAGGAATTCTTCACTTTTGCTCTCTCATTTCGCACTTTTGTTTCTGCTTCTCATATTTGGATCTCTGACATGGAATTAGCTATAGATACTTCATCCAATATCGTCAGCATCGCCTTATCTCACAAAGGTGAGATACTGGCTCTGCTAGCCTGGCAAACAAAACAGAACCATACAATAGAATTGTTGCCGAATCTAGTTTGCCTTCTACGACAAGTCAACGTGAACCTCGACTCCATAGAAGCAATCGTTGTAGCCAAAGGCCCAGGGAGTTTTAACGGACTTAGAGTCGGCATAAGCACTGCCAAAGGACTGGCTTTCACTCTACATATTCCTTGCCTTGGTGTGAACACATTGGAAGCTGAAGCCTATCCCTTTGCTTTTACTGGACTACCTCTGCGTTCCATGCAAAAGGCTGGCCGCCAGGAAATAGCCACTGCCGTTTATCGGCAAAAACACGATCGATGGCAATGTCTCGAGGCAGAGAATTTGGCCTCCGTTGAAGATCTGTGGCGTCGCACCAAGCAGAAAACGCTTTTTTGCGGTGAAATTACTGCCGACATAGCCGGGCAAATACAACAAAACCTGGGCAGGCGAGCTATAATCTCCCCAAATAACAGTCTATCGCGGGCTAGTTATTTGGCTAGGTTGGGTTGGCAAAAATTGAGCAAAGGACAACATGACGATCTGCTCACTCTGCAACCGATATACCTTCGCCCTCCTCACATAACCAAGCCCAAACAGAGGACGCCTTGTTTATCGCCGCGAACAGAGCAACGGAAAGAGCGAAATGGAAATTCCCAAATTAGATGTTGAATATGCCGCACATTTCTGTTTTGCCTGTAGCCAGCAGAACCCAATAGGGCTAAAGCTGAAGCCTGTTCAGCAAGGAGAAAAAGTCACTGCCGAGTTCACCGCCGGGGAGTTCCACCAAGGCTGGGACAATGTAATCCACGGAGGAATTCTGTACACCCTCCTTGATGAAGTCACGGCTTACGCCATGCTTTGCCATGGAATTGAGCTTGGCGTTACTGCCAAGAGCGAGATAAGATTCAAACAGTTGGCACCCATCAATCAGCCCATCCAAGCATCTGCCTGGGTGACCAAATTGACAACACGCCTCGTAGAAGCCAAAGGAGTGCTCAGCCTCAAGGATAATACAGTTATAGTCGATGGTAATTTTCTATTCTACGTGTTGCGCCAGTCAAAGAAGACAATTCTCTGGGATATGGACGGAGTCATTTCCGATTCCTATTCCCTCCACTTTGCTGCCTGGCAGGAAACCTTCGCCAAGAAGGGTATAGAATTTACCAAAGAAGATTTCACACATCTCTTCGGCGCCAGAAACGACTTCATAATCGGCGGCATTATGGGAAAGGAGGTGTCCGAAGGAGATGTCAAGATCATGGTACAGGAAAAGGAAGAGACTTTTCGACGAAAGGCAACAGGACGCATCAAACCGTTTCCCGGGGTAGTCACGCTGCTCAATGCTCTCAAGAAGGGGAGTTTTAGACTAGGCTTGGTCACTTCAGCACCTAGGGAAAATATCGATTTGGCCCTCGGTGAGCTTGATTTGACAGGAATTTTCAATTGTATTGTTTGCGGGCACGAAGTATCCGAAAGCAAACCCAGCCCCCAAATCTATCTTTTGGCCGCCGATAAACTGCAAGCGGCACCTAACGATTGTGTTGTAATTGAAGATTCCCCTCTAGGAGTGAAAGCTGCCAAGACTGCCGGCATGAAGTGCCTGGCTGTAACCAACACACACCGCCGAGAGAATCTCCAAGACGCTGATATGGTAGTTGATTCCCTGCAAAACATGGACGTGATTACGCTGCTCATGAGAGTCTAGAAATGAGCTAAGAGAATAAAGAAGGAGAGTAGAACCATGGAGAGAAGTCTAGTGCTCATCAAACCAGATGCTATACAACGGTCATTGGCCGGCCAAATCATTTCTCGCCTGGAAAGGAAGGGGCTCAAAATCGTAGCTATGAAGATGCTGCATATGGACAAAGATTTGGCCCAACGCCACTATGCCATCCATAAAGGGAAGGCTTTCTTTGACGATTTGGTGACTTTCATTACCTCCAGTCCACTCATCGCAATCGTCTTCCAAGGTGAAAACGCCGTACAAATAATACGACAAATGATGGGAGAGACCGACCCCGCCAAAGCGCTTGGCGGCACTATTAGGGGCGATTTTGGCATCGATGTTGGACACAACTTAGTGCATGGCTCCGATTCACCGCAAAATGCCTGCCAGGAAATAGACCTATTCTTCTCGGCACAGGAAATCTTCGACTACGATAGAGACCTAGATACGTGGGTCTATTGAATTCTCACTACGGGGATCGCCTTGTCCCACAATTTGTCCAGTTGATAGTAATCCCGCTCTACGGGGCCGAAAATATGAACAATAACTGACCCAAAATCAGCAAGCAACCAACCTGAGTCCGGCGTCCCTTCGTTATGATGAGACACAACGTTTCCGGCCCTTAGTACCTCATCAATACCCTGCCAGATAGCCTCAATATGCCGCTTGGTGTCTCCTGTACAAATCACGAAATAATCTGCGAAAGAGCACAAAGCTCTAACGTCAAGCATGGCGATGTCCCTTGCTTGCTTCTCAGAAGCAAGTTCAGTGGCCAACCGTGCTATTCTCTCAGCTTCCAGTAAGGCGCAAACCTCCTTTCATGATTATACCATCTGTGGC
>JAOUDT010000229.1 GCA_029859145.1 Dehalococcoidia bacterium | reverse complement strand
TCGAGAGAGTCATCGAAGTTGGGAATGAAGTCGACGGTGTTCTTTTCGATGTCAGCTAGCATTTCCTCGGCAATTTTGGAAAAGCGAGCTTCGGTATATCTCATTGCCGCTGGTGGGTCATTGTCAACGCTGCCAAAGTTGCCCTGCCCATCGACCAGGGTATATCTCAGAGAGAAATCCTGAGCCATGCGTACCATGGCTTCATATATCGGGGCATCTCCATGGGGGTGATACTTCCCCATGACTTCGCCGACGATGCGGGCGCTCTTCTTGTAGGGACTGTTGTATCGCAGCCCCAGGCCGTCCATAGAGTACAAAACACGTCGCTGCACCGGCTTTAGGCCATCACGCACATCCGGCAGAGCTCGGGAGATGATAACGCTCATGGCGTAGTCCAGATAGGAGCTTTTCATCTCCTGTTCAATATCGACAGGCTTTACTATTGCTGCTTCCATCAAATCCCAATTCCTCTTTCGCCATCTTCACCGACGACGGTGAAACCCTCGGGCAAAGCCTCTTCTTCTGGGCCAAGTTCTTCTTCCTCTTCAAGATACTCGGACTCAGGTATGAGTTCCCCTTCGTCGGTAATGATTCCTCGTCTGAGAAGGCTTTCTTTTATACGGGTGCGCAGATGCTCTGTAGCTTTAACAGGAAAGGAGGGATGTCCCACTTGACTGGGATGTTGATAGGTCTCCTTAATAATCACCTGCACTTTATCTTCCTCGACATTGAGAATTGCTGCATCATATGTGTTGCCAGCTCGCATTAGTTTGATTAGACGCAATCCTTGTCTGGGCTCCACCTCTCCCAGATATTCTCCGCCCTCACTTGCCACAATCAGGTGCTGTTTTTTTGCTTTCAAGTGCACCTGGTCACCAAATCCCATCTTAGCTAGGACTTTGACCGGAGCTACACTATGAAGATTCACCACTCCGGCTTTCCCTACCTCGGTTATGAAAAGGTCAAGAGCAACCCTTCGAGCCTGAACTTTAGAGATTGAAGGTTTCTGATGGCTCCTCTTCAGGGTTGCCATAGACTCGGATAGGCTGATTAAACGGGCAAGGTTCTTCTTGGCAATAGCATTCTCAGGAGCAAGCTGCAGAGCCTTAAGATAGGATTCCTTGGCTCCGTCAAAATCACCCAGCTCGGTCAAAGCTCGGCCAAGGCGATTATAGGCCTCGACATCGGAGGGAAATTTCTCAATTATGTCCCTGTTTATCGCTTGAGCCTCCTCCCACTTGCCCTGAAGAGCTAGGTCAATGGCTTCCTTGCTCACTCGCTGTCTTAATCGAGCTTTCTCTTCCTTTTCTTGCTGATAAGAGGCTATATACATCTCCATGAAACTCATTAGTTAATGATGTCAGGCCAAAATTGTCAAGTTTCCTTCTCCAACTCGAAGGCTTGATGTAGTGCCCGGATAGCGTCCTTAACTTTATCTTCGGAGATAATACAGGTTATCCTTATTTCAGACGTGGTAATTAACTGGATGTTAATGCCATGCTGATAAAGGGCGCGAAACATTCTGGCAGCATAGCCTGGCGCATTCTGCATACCAGTGCCTACGATACTAACTTTGGCCAATGTAGAGTCGGTAATACACTGCTTGCCACCCACGGATTTCGCCACTGGCTCCACAATGGACATCGCCTTGAGCAAATCAGTCCGAGCGACCGTAAATGTAAGATCTGTAATGCTATTGATGCTGGCATTCTGGACGATGGTATCTATGCTTATGTTGGCTCTTGCTAGGGACTCGAAGATTGTGGCAGCAATGCCAGGATGGTCGGGAACTCCGACGACGGTGACCTTAGCCACATTTGTGTCATGAACAATACCGCTTACTTTATTCTTTACTTCCATGAAAGCCTCCTTACAAATAATGGTGCCCGGGCTGTCGTTGAAGCTAGAAGCCACTAATATGGGCACGTTGTATAACCAGCCCAGTTCCACTGCTCGATTGTGTATTACTCTGGCTCCATAGGTAGCCAGTTCCAGCATCTCTTCATAGCTGACTTCCTTTAGCTTCTTTGCCTCGGGAATAAGCCGAGGGTCGGCCGTATAAACACCTTCAACGTCGGTGTATATTTGACAGACCCCGGCACCCAGACTGGCAGCCAGGGCAACCGCCGTCGTATCGGAACCGCCCCGACCCAACGTGGTGATGTCCCTTTTCCCACTCACT
>JAOUDT010000228.1 GCA_029859145.1 Dehalococcoidia bacterium | reverse complement strand
CAGGTGTTTGGCTCCGTAGACAAGAATGTCTCATCTCTATTGGGAGAAGCCTGGTCATTTGCTGATCTGAAAGAGGCAGGTATGAGAATCATGTGTCAGGAACGGCTATTCAATATGCGTGAAGGCATCACGCGAGAAGATGACACGCTGCCGGGGAGATTATTGAATGAGCCCAAGCCCGACGGACCGACCAAAGGAGAGGTAGTTCCCCTGCAGGAACTGAAGGATGATTACTACCGCGCTTTGGGTTGGGACATATCGACGGGTAACCCTGATGATTCGCTTCTGGACAGGCTCGGCATTAACAAATAGCATTTGTGAATATTCGATTCGCGCCACTAGGTACTTTCGGTTTCTAGCGGTGGAGACAAGTTCGTTGGCAAAATGTCAGCGGATTTTGATGATTTAGCTGGTGAGCCCTAAAGGGCAGAAACGCGCGACACCCTGCTCGGAAGGCAGGAGCTCTAACCACTGAGTTACTCCCGCGAAACTCACCCAATCTTCCTGAAATCTCTTGCCCGGTAAACAACAAGAGGCTTTCGTGTTCGCGAAGTGAAGTCGGGATTATCCAACAAGGTTACCTAAGCTCTTGGTGGTTGGGAGAGTCCTGACAGGGTGAGCCACTATATACCCAGAATTAGGACAGGGCCTAATGAGACTTCATGCCTACCAGAACAGGAACATAGGAATAAGGACCGCAGGGATGACTACAATTAGTGCAACCATTGATATCGCAAATAATACTATACCGGCAATATTCCAGGGCCTCTGCGTACTCTTGAAGTGCTCGATGCTGTGCCATTTCTTGTTTCGCCACGCCCACTCATTTCCCTTCACGCCGAGAACAATAGCCCACGCCAGGCCAAAAAGGGGGAAAGGAATAAACACGAGAAACGCTATCCACACCTGGCTAAAGATTCCCCATATCCAGGTTAAGGAAAATGCTCCCCAGTTCCACCCCTTGACCTGCTCCGGGACTATGGCTGATTCACCTTGTCCCGACGTATTATCTGGCGTTACTCCAACCCCGAGTCTCCCTCCACAGTGAGGGCAAAACGTGGAGCCCTCGCCTACTTCTTTCCCACATTTCGGACAAAGCGCCATATCTCTACCTCCTGTCGCTTTGATACATCGTATGGGAATTAAGGGTAGTTGTCAATACGCCCCAACGGTGCACCGAGGTGAAGTCTGAGGACACGTTGATGCTCTGACAGTCAATTGAATCTTTTTTGAATATTGAGTGGTACCTTCAACACAAAACGATATTCCATATTCTCATTCACGATGAGTTTCTATCGCCGCCTGGCTTCCGCTCCATGTGGTGTGCAACCTCACTGGTAGAAACAAGCCGAAAGCCGTTCCTGACATATAGCGACTTCACCGGATTATTCTTCAGGAATTTCAATGTGACATTCTTGCTCAGTTCGTCTGCCTTGCTCAGGATGCTTTTCAGCAGGTGCGTACCAATCCCCTTGTTCTGGTACTCAGGCAGAATGAAGAATTGTCCTATCTCGATGCAGTCTTTGTCCTCGATTGTGGCAATGGTGCCAATTAGTTTGCCATCGTAGGTTATGATATCTGGCTTTTGCTGCTGCCAGGCTTTGGCATGAAAATCTCGCTGAACGTCCTCATCCCAATCAAACATAGAAGTTATGTATTCCCCTTCAGCCTCTTTCTTGACCTGGTAGCTGAATTCTCTATGCGTTTCATCGGCGGGAATGAGTTTGATCAGTGAACAGTCAATCGTAGTGGTCATTGGCTCCTTGCAGTTGTCACGGTAATCCTGATTGCAGCGCTCGGAGACAAAGCTGATATGTCCAAATCGTAAGGGCATGCAGGGATATGGCAAGATAAGGCTCGTTCAACCTTTAGCCCTTGGACCAAATGTTCCTAATTTGACGTAAGAGTCTTCACCTCTTGCCCAGGCTTTCAAGTTGGCCAGTCTTTCACCGTTATCACCGTGCTCAGGGTTATCGAAAGCTTCCTGAAGTATGTCACAGGGAAGACTCGAGCATAACCCGCAATGCTCTATGCCTTTCTCATCAGAGCACTTGCCAACCCGGCACTCGCCCCAGAACATATTGCCTTTCCCCGCCTGGCACCCCGGGCAATTCATTTTCTCTCTCCAGCCACAATCACCGCCTAGAAAGGCTCGTATTGCATAGACAAGCCCGTAGATAGAGATACCTACTTGAAGCGGG
>JAOUDT010000227.1 GCA_029859145.1 Dehalococcoidia bacterium | reverse complement strand
TGTTGTTGCGGACGAAGCTTATGTTGAGTTCGGCAATGTGACCGTGGCCAACCTGGTGCGTGCTTGCCCTAACTTGATAGTTTTGCGCACCTTCAGCAAATGGGCTGGTCTAGCTGGCTTAAGGATAGGCTATGGCTTTTTCCCCGTAGACGTCGCTAATCATCTGATGAAGATTAAGCAGCCCTATAATGCCAATGTCGCAGCCCAGGCCGCGGTGCTAGCTTCCCTGGCAGATATAGATTATCTTCGTCTTAATGTTATGAAGATAGTCATGGAACGGGCGAGATTGGCTAGCAAACTGAAGGAACTGGGTTGGCTGAAGCCCTATCCGTCCCAGGCTAATTTCATTCTCTGTTCCCTGCCTGAAGGAGAAGCCGAGAAAGTCTGGCAACAACTGCGGAAGAAAGGCATTTTTGTTCGCTATTTCGACACTCCGCGATTAAAAGACTGTCTGCGAATCAGCGTGGGCCGATCTGAGGATACCGATACTCTAATTAAGGCATTAAAGGAGGTTAAGCATGGCTGAGAGAAGGGCAAAAGTAGTTCGCGAGACTGCCGAGACAAATGTGAAGGTGGAACTCAACATTGACGGCAGCGGACAGTTTCAAATCGCCACCGGCATAAGGATGTTCGACCATCTTCTTACTCAGCTAGCCCAGCATGGAATATTTGACATAAAAATCTCTGCGTCAGGTCCCGACCAGCACCATGTAGTCGAGGATGTGGCTATTTCACTGGGCAAGGCTCTTAATCAGGCACTGGGGAAGAAGCAGGGCATTGTTCGTATGGCACATGCTATCGTGCCTATGGATGAAGCTCTGGCAGAGGTAGCAGTGGATATCGGTGGGAGGGTCTACAGCAAAATCGAGGCAGACTTCGACGAAGCCAGCATAGGTGACCTGGATGCTGATTTGGTCCGCCATTTCTTGGTCTCGCTCGCCTCCGAAGCTAAGATTAACCTCCACGCCAAGGTGCTCAGCGGCATCAACGACCACCACAAAGCCGAAGCCGTGTTCAAAGCCTTGGCACGCGCCCTGGACTCTGCCACCCGCATTGACGAGCGAATCCTTGGTAGGGTTCCTAGCACCAAAGAGGTTATCGAGGGGTAGAAAAGCAACTGATTTAGTTGCACGTCTGTGAACTGACACCCCAGCTATACAGGGGGCTCCATTCTGTCTAAAATAATATAAAGTCAATCTGTACAGAAAGTATGAGCAGCGGAGGTAAGAAATGCCGGAATTAAGCTGGGCCAATGTAGTCAACTGGTTGATAAACCATGGCATCCCTATCCTTATAATAGTCGTGGTGGGAGCTATACTGTGGTTTGCCTTAAGCAGATTTCTCCCGCGTTTTGTGCGCCGTGCGGTAGGCCAGACCAAGTATAAGGAAAGCAAAGAGGGGTTGGAGAAGAGGACGAATACGCTTCTAGCTATCTTCAAAGGGATGGCGCGCGTATTAATTGTCATAGTTGTCATAATAATGGTCCTGGACGAGGTGGGAGTACCTATCGCACCAGTCCTGGCTGGCTTCGGCATTGCTGGGGTAGCCATAGGCTTCGGTGCTCAGTACTTGATAAGAGACCTCATCGCGGGCATATTCATCATCCTGGAAAACCAGTACAGGGTGGGTGATGTGGTCAGGGTAGCCGATATTGGCGGGCTGGTGGAATACATAACTTTGAGAAAGACCGTGCTCCGTGACCTGGACGGCATAGTCCATCATGTGCCCAATGGTGAGATTAAGACAGCCAGCAATTTTACCAGGCATTTTTCCAGGGTCAATCTCAATGTCTCGGTGGGCTACGGCACCGACCTCGACCACGCCATAGGCGTGATAAACCGCGTGGGCAAGGAACTCGCTGATGATAAGGACTGGCGTCAGAAGATTATCAGCCCTCCCAAGGTGGAGAGGGTAGATAGTCTGGGCGACTCCGGAATAGAGATCAAGATTCTCGGGGACGTTAAACCCATTCAGCAGTGGGCAGTGATGGGGGAGCTGAGGCTTCGGCTCAAGAAAGCCTTTGACGCCGAGGGCATAGAAATACCCTGGCCCCACACCAAAGTGTATTTCGGCAATCCTTTGCCGGATTTTCCCAAGAAGAAGGATTAGCCTTGGGAAGTATGGCCAGCCCGCTGCTTTCTACAAAAATTGCCGGCACACTTGACAACAAGTAGCGACCCGTTTATAATCGGAAATACCTAGTATAGCGATGTAGTTTTATACCGAGAA
>JAOUDT010000226.1 GCA_029859145.1 Dehalococcoidia bacterium | reverse complement strand
ACTAGCTTCTCAATGATGCATCTTTTCTCATCAGGAACGATTTCGCAATTTGCAATGTGTGCATCCATGCCGGAGAGGATTTCGCGGATAGCCTCTCCGCTCTTATCTTGACGCTCTCCCCTTGAGCCCTTGTCACTGACGGTCAGTATCCCTACAGCAAACATTTTCCTTCACTACTGACAGCTTTAACGAAATTCTGCTCTATGAAATCGGCTACTGCCACTGTATCGCCCCATCTGAAAACTGGCGGCTTACGACCACCAGCTAACAGAGTGTCCGGTGACCCGTCGGTGACAACCGCCGAAAGCTCCTGGGGGGAACACAATAAGTCGTTCCCAAGTCTTTTCCTATGCACTTCGATTTTGCGGATTCTGCTTTTCTTGAATCCTTCGACAAGAACTAGGTCGAATTCAGGGCCGATGATGGGCGTGACTTCCTGAATATTAGGGTCGTGGTCTACATTCTTGATGAGAGCCAGCTTGTCGGGCGAGCTGATACATACAGCATCACTGCCCGCTTGAGCAAACTTCCAGGTATCTTTTCCAGGGTGGTCTATTTCCATACCGCCATGGCAGTGCTTTACGGCAGCGACTTTGTATCCTCTTTTTTTAAATTCGGCAATGAGTTGCTCCATAAGCATTGTTTTGCCAGATTGCGATTTGCCCACGATGGAAACAACTGCCGACGTTTTCACCTCGCCTTGTTCCTCTTCCCAATCCAGCATCTGCACCTCGATCCTGTCTCCGGCCTTTACCCCTTTGCTGCTTTCAGGGACAATGGCCAAACCATTGGCTTTAGCCATGGATGTCAGGATTCCTGAGCCCTGGGGACCGGTGAGAGAGGCATAGTATTGAGCGGCACGCTTTGTCACTGTCACTCTGGCAAAGAGACGGCGCCCGTCAGTATTGGCAACATTATCCTCAATGATTGCCTTGATAGTTGGCTTGGCCAGGATTTTCCTCCCCATCATTTTCAGTATGGCGGGACGGGCGAATTGTTCAAAGGTGATCATGGAGCTGACGGGATTGCCCGGGAGTCCCAGGTGAGGAATCCTCCTCTTTTTCCTGCCTTGCAGCTTGTTGATCACCCCAAAGGCAATAGGTTTGCCGGGCTTCATACAGACTGTCCAGAAACCAATCTCCCCATGCTCGGCCAGGACGTCCTTTACTATGTCGTAGTCCCCCTTGGAGACACCGCCGGAGGTAATAAGCATATCTGCGTCAAGGCCCTCATCTATTTTTTCGGTTAGAGATTCAACTGAGTCGCGCCCTATGCCCAGGATTCTGGGAATTCCGCCGTAGCGAGAGACTTCAGCAGCAACGGTATAGGTATTGCTGTCATAAATCTTCCCGGGAGCCAACGGCTGGTCAACACTAGTGAGTTCATCTCCGGTAGCAAGAATAGCTACATTCGGCCGTCGGATGACCAACGCACTGGAGCGTCCCAGAGATGCCAGCACTCCTATCTCTTGAGGGCGGAGCACCGTCCCTTTCTGAAGAACTAAGTTACCCTTGGCAATATCCTCACCCCTGCAGCGGACATTCAATCCTTTCTTCGCCTGGCACAGTATGCCGATTTGCCACAAATCCTCTCTGGACGATTTGCGGCTGACTTCATCGGTATCCTCAAATCGAACCACGGCATCAGCGCCTTCCGGCAATGGCGCTCCCGTCATGATGCGGACAGCCGTCCCCGGCCTAACTTCTTTTGTAGGCATAGACCCGGCAGCGACCTCTCCGACCACGACTAAGTATCTAGGCGATGATTCACTGGCCCTGCGAGTATCTTCAGCCCGCAAGGCATAGCCATCCATAGCGGAATTATCCAGCGGGGGAATATCTATAGCGGAACAGACATCTTCAGCCAGAACCTGTCCCAGGCACTCCAGAATAGGCTTCCGCTCGGGCCTAAGGACCTCAACATAGTTCAAAACCTTCTCGAGGGCTTCTTCCACACTGATCATGGGGAAACTCCCAAGACTGTATTATAGATTATCTTTGGCGGCATACCAACCTCCTTGATAGTCCCGTTCATGCAAGACCGGTGTCCCAAACTCAAATCAATTTGACATTTGATGGCTTTGGCTCTACCATTTAGCAAAGTGAGGAGGTATAAATGAAAGAGAAGGTAGAGGCAGCCCTGGCGCAAGTCAGGCCGATGTTGTTAGCCGATGGAGGAGATGTCCAGTTAATAGATGTCAAAGACGGAGTGGTGAAATTGAAGTTGACCGGTGCCTGCGGTGGCTGTCCC
>JAOUDT010000225.1 GCA_029859145.1 Dehalococcoidia bacterium | reverse complement strand
GTTAGCTTCAAGGATAAGATCTGTGAGAGGTCCTGGGCAATCGCCGGCCAGGAGGCAGTCTGTGTTCTGGTGGTGGGTCTTTTCTCTCCGATTTGGCAGGCCAGTGCAACCGGGGGATTTGATAAACTCGCTATGAGTCGATAAAAGGGGCATGAAAGGGAAAGAGAGGCATCTTACTACCTCCGTTAGCTTAAGGGGCCTAGTTTAGTTGATGTCTTTGGGCGAGGGCACCCTGGAGCCAAGCCGTTCAATGAATCGAGGACGCAGGATCGTCGGCGAGAAGAGTGAAGGACGAGGCGGGAAGTGACTACTTTGAGCATCTGGGTTCTTGCAGAGCCGTCAGTGCATTTTGTCTGTTCGCAAGTGAAGGATACTATTCTGTCTTGGAGAGGGCAAAGCACTTGACATGAGGAGGGAAAGGGCGTTAACATATAGTCGTGTCGTAAACTGTCACTTTTACGACACGAAGCGATCCATGGCACGTAGAAAGGAAATATGACACTGGAGTCGTTGATCGACGAGTTTCTGGAGTACCTGCAAGTCGAAAAAGGCTGCTCACCTCTTACTGTTCGCGAGTACAAACACTATCTGAGGCGTTTCAACAGCTGGGTGGCGAAAGATTCCCCTGCCGCAAAGGTCAATGAGATAGACTTGAAGCTTGTGAGAAAGTACAGATTGTACTTGGCACATTTACGTGGGGATGACGGTTCACCTTTGAAGCCGGTCACTCAGAGCTACCATATCGTTGCACTGAGGGCTTTCCTGCGGTATCTCTTGGTTCAGCGCGACATACCCACCCTGTCACCTGATAAGATAGAGCTCCCAAAACAAAGGTCCCGCTCAGTTGCCTTCTTAGACTCGGATCAGGTGGCGAGATTACTGGACAGTCCCAAAATATCAAATGATGTGGGACTGCGGGATAGAACTATTCTAGAAACGCTTTTCAGCACAGGCTTAAGAGTATCAGAGTTAGTTAGCCTGAATCGTGATCAGGTAGATCTGGAGCGTAAGGAATTTGGTGTCAGGGGCAAAGGGAACAAGATTCGGGTGGTTTTCTTGTCGGATGCAGCGGCCCAATGGATTGACCGTTATTTGCAGGCACGTAAGGATCACTTTAGGCCACTGTTTATTCGCTATAGTGGCAGGGCAGATATCCAGAAGAATGGTGAAAAGATGCGGCTAACGGTAAGGTCTATGCAAAGAATTGTCGACAAATATGCCAAAAGAGCTGGTTTACCCATCGAGGTGACCCCCCATACCTTGAGGCATTCGTTTGCCACCGATTTGCTGATAGGCGGAGCTGACATTCGCTCGGTTCAAGAAATGCTAGGCCACGAGAGCATTAGAACAACTCAAGTTTACACTCATGTTACGAACAGGCATCTGAAAGAGGTTCATAAAGCTTTCCATAGCAGAAACAGGAAAACGTGAGTCTTATGTCAAATATAGATAAGGAACTTGCAGAGACGGGATTGCCGTGGCACATTGTTGAGGAGGCTGTCAATCGGGAGAGTCAGTGGCTGCAGAGAGTCATTGAGCAGGCCCAAATAGATGAAGTGCCGGGCTGTGATAAATGTCGGTATACTTTTAGGAAGATTGCTCTCCTGATTGTCACAGGCAGAATCAAGGCAAGGGAGTTCACTGCTAGAGACGGTCACGACCTATGGGATGATTTGACAGAGGATCGTGGCCCGAAGAAATCTGCGCGTCATGGCGGCGACTGGCATAAGAAAATGATGAATGTGGTCAGTGAGTATTTTGAGAGACAAGGGTTTGAAGTGATTCCTGAACCTGATCTTGCTAAAGGACGTGCCGACTTGGGCATCTATAGGGATGGCTATATGGATTTGTTTATAGAGATAGGCACTACTTCGGCCTACAAACTATGGTGGAATCTGCAGATGCTGATGAATTCCAAGATTCTGGTAGTGCCTGATGAGAGGCGGGCCGTAGAATTCACGTGTCGATCTGATGGACATGACATACTTCGTACGCGGTGAGAAGATAGGATCAATCAAATATGCTGCCGCATCTTGATGACTTCTTATTGAATCTACAGGCGAATAAGTATTCTTTTGAAACGATCTACAATTATGAGCGCGATTTGAACGTTTTCAGCAATTTTCTGGATGAAAGCAACATTGAGTTCGACAGGGTTGATAAGCGCGCTATCACCTACTATAAAGCATATTTGGTTTCGCGGGACCGCAAGACCGCGAAATTGGCAAAGCAAGGCGAAAAACAGCTTGATTCTCGCTCTATCAACCGCATGCTT
>JAOUDT010000037.1 GCA_029859145.1 Dehalococcoidia bacterium | reverse complement strand
ACGTGCCAACCGTTCGGGATGCCGCCAGCGGAGTTGGCCAATAAATACACTGACCAATACTTTGCCAATATGGATGCATTGAACGTAGAGCGCGCGGATGTCTATCCGAGGGCGACCGAGGAAATACCAAAGGTTATTGAAATTATTCAAGGTTTGCTTGCCAAAGGCTATGCCTATGAGTCTGACGGGAGTGTTTATTTCCGTGTCAGGAGTTTTCCGCGCTACGGCAAGCTCAGTCACCGGAACTTGTCAGAGATGATCCCTAAAGATGCCAACTACGAAGAAAAGAAGGAATATCCCTTAGATTTCGCCCTATGGAAGGCGTCAAAACCTGGTGAACCCTTCTGGGAGAGTCCTTGGGGGAAGGGTAGGCCGGGGTGGCATATAGAATGTAGTGCTATGGCGTTGAAGTATTTGGGCGACTCCATTGATATCCATGGTGGCGGGCAAGACCTCGTCTTCCCTCACCACGAGAATGAAATAGCTCAATCAGAAGGTTTTACCCAGGAGACCCCTTTTGTCCGATACTGGCTACATAATGGGTTGATGCAGCTGGATAAGCAAAAAATGAGCAAGAGTACAGGCAACTTGGTAAGTGTCAAAGACGCTCTAGCCCACTTTAGCTCTGATGCTATTCGCCTTTTTGTCCTTGGCTCGAATTATAGGAACCCACTCACCTACAGTGAACAGGCTCTGGAAGCAGGCGAAAGGGGTGCAGAAAGACTTCGCGGGGCATTGACCCCTCGAGCCAATGCAGACGAGAGAGTTGCTCTACTCGATGCGGGACCTTTTGAGCAGAAATTTGTCGAAGCCATGGACGATGACTTCAATACTGCGCAGGCAATAGCAGTGCTCTTCGAACTGGCCAAGGAAATCAATCGAGGCGCTGAGCAGGGTGCCAATGTAGCTGAAGCGCAGCATATTCTGCTGAAGCTAGCAGGCATCTTGGGTCTTACCCTTAAGGAAAGGGCACAGCCCACACCCGACATAGAGGCATTCATAAGCCTCCTGGCATCCACCAGGGATAATTTGCGACAAAATGAGCAGTGGCAGCTAGCCGACAGAATTAGAAGAGAATTGGCCGATTTAGGAGTAACGCTCGAAGATACCCCTCAAGGGACAAGATGGAAATACAGCAGGAGATAGCTACTACAGGATGGCCAAGAATCTTAGTGAGAATCCCTCTTTCCGAAAGGGAGTGGACAGCCGAGGATTCATTGCCCTCTCCGCTGCCCCCAGCCCGCTACGAAATTGCCGCGCCTCAATAGGTCTTGAAGGAATTGTAGCATCTAGGATTTTCACCTCTCAGACATCAGAAAAATCAAAATGGCTGGGCAAGAGACCAATTCCAAGCGTCAAATCCGAGACGGCTATTCGGCCATCAGCAGTTGGTTCTGAGTTTGCCTGGAGTTAACAGAATTTTAATATTTGGATGCTATGATATAATCGGTTTTGCTTTGTACATCTTTATAGGAGCAACTATAGACGAAAAGAAGGTTGATATTCAGTGAAAAGAATTGTTCCTGTGGTTATGGTGAGTCTTCTGGTGACAGTGTTGCTTCTAGCCGGTTGTATTAACCCGCCACCGCCGCCAGTGCGCTATGTCTTCGAAGATGGCAAGATTAATATCGGCATAGTCGCGGAACTGAACAGTACAGCTGGTGCTATGCAATTGACAGGCGCCACGCTGGCACAGGATGCAATCAACCGTAATGGCGGGATACACATAGGTGGCGTCTCCTATATCCTGGAGGTGGTTCCCATAGAGACTGGGGAGGAAACCGTGGATCCTACCGGTCTCACCGGCAAGACAGCTCTTGCAGCAGCGATAGATGGCGTAGATTTCATCCTTGGTGGTTTCCGGACTGAAGCCGTTGAGGTCTACCGGACGGTAGCTATGGACAACGGGGTGATTTTCATCGACTGTGGTGCTGGCACAGAGGCGCTGCAACACAGCGTGGTTGACGATTACGCGGGCTATCGCTTCTGGTTTAAGGGAAGCCCATACAATGAATATTTCATGGGGCGGAGCGTTGTCAAGATACTGGAAGCTGTCGCAATGAAGCTGAGAGAGCAAATGGGAGTATTACCCAGTTATACCCTGAATGCCAGCATAGTCGCTGATAATTTAGTATGGGCCTATCAGCAAGTAGTGGTAATAACCGAGCTGCTAAAGGATATAAATGTGAATCTTGTCCACACTCCATATTGGGTGGATTCCACTGGGAACACAGTGGCAATGCAGAATGTAATGACCTCGATAGCAGTCTCAGACCCCCAATTTATCATACCTGTATTGTCCGCGGATGCCGGCGTTCTCTATGATACACTGCGTTCATCTTCTGTACCGAACGCCATGTCGGTGGGTATTAACCTAAAGGCTCAGCTCAAGAGTCCTTGGAGTGACAATCTTACCACAGCTCCCCCTGGCGGCCCCGCTTGTGCTTATGAGGTTGTTGTGGATACTTGGGCGGAAGACTTGAACCAGACGTCAAAGACGGGACCTTTTCTTGCTGCCTTCATGAACTCCACCTCGGGAGAGTACCCACTCTACACGGCGGCCACCTATGATGCTCTTCTTGGTCTGAGAGCCGCCGTTGAGGCGGTGGCTTCGTACGATGCTGAAGAGGGAATCGCATATGCTTGGGCTGATGACATTATTCAGTGGCTGGAAGACCCGGCCAATGCGCGGGTGGCCACGACCGGCAACATTACCTATTATCCCGGGCCGGGAACGGCAGCGGCCGGCAAGCCAGCGCTTGCCGAGGCTCAAGTAGGGTCGTTGTATCCTCTTGACAGCTATAACTATACCTATACGTATGATGCCAAAGACTGGACAATGCCGGCACATACCACTCATGACCTCGTCTATGGTCCTGGCCTCTTGACTGGCGTCGGTGCCCAGTGGCAGTGGGTCGGCAATGAGACGGTCGGCAATGAGACGGTGGGTGAGTGGAAGAAAGTGGGTGTCTGGCCGATGGATTTCGGGGACGCATACGATGAGGCGTTGACTGACCAGTACGGCTGCTGGAACTTCGCATATAACGGCACAGTAGCCCTGGTAATACCGCAGAATATAATCGACTACCACAAACCGTAGAGCACCCAGGGGAATATTTCGACGCTAGAATTGGCTTGTTCCTGAGTTAGCCCCGGGCATCAGTCTTTTGTCCCACATGCCTCTCATCATTACAAGGAGCCAGATTCCTCACTTACCCTTCAGCACAGGCCCTGCAATCTCGAAGATTGCCACGCCATCTCAGAGGCCTGTAGTGACAAGAAAGCGAATGGCTCGGAATGGGCAAAATCCTAAATGGCTGGACATCGTTTGTCGATAGCGGTATACTAGCTGGCACATCTACCAAGCCGCTGCTCCGGCAGCTAAGGGAGGCTTACTAGGGATGGATGAGATTATCATTTCCCGCGCTATTGTCGAAAGCTACATGAAGGACTTCATGGGAGCCATGGAGACTGATGTTGCCATAGCTGGTGCGGGACCGGCTGGGCTTGTTACTGCATACTACCTGGCGAAAGAAGGAGTGAAGGTGGTGGTATTTGAGAGACAGCTTCGCGCTGGCGGCGGTATGTCCGGCGGAGGAATGATGTTCAACCGCGTCGTCGTTCAAGAGGAAGGCAAGCTGATACTAGATGAGTTTGATGTGGCAACCAGAGAATACCGAAGAGGGTACTACGTCGCTGATTCGTTGGAAGCTATCTCGACTATCTGCTCCGGGGCTATAAGAGCCGGGGCGAAGGTTTTCAATTTGATTAGCGTTGAAGATGTGATGATTCGGGAAGGGGACAGGATAGCCGGGCTTGTTTTGAATTGGAGCGCTGTCTCCTGGTCGAAGCTGCATGTGGATCCCTTAACCGTAAGATGTAGGCTGGCTGTCGATGCCACCGGGCATGATGCCGAAGTCTGCTCTATTGTGGTAAGGAAGATAGGTCCGAAGCTAAAGACGAAGACGGGTGAAGTCATGGGAGAGAAGTCCATGTGGGCTGAGAAAGGGGAGAAGGAGATAATGAGGAATACCAGGGAAGTCTATCCCGGGTTGGTGGTGGCCGGCATGACAGCGAACGCCGTTTTTGGTTCTCCGAGGATGGGAGCCATCTTTGGTGGTATGCTTTTGTCCGGCAGGAAGGCTGCCCGAGTGGCTATGAAATCACTCAAGCAAGGCTAGATTGGCCATGGCAAAGACGATAACTGAAATCAACGAGAAGATCAGGAAAGGTAGGGCTGTGGTGGTGACCGCCGAGGAGGTGATCGACATCGCTAGGGAAAAGGGCGTACGCAAGGCAGCCGAGGAGATTGATGTCGTCACCACCGGCACTTTCAGCCCGATGTGCGGTTCTGGCGCCTTTCTGAATATCGGCCACTCGAAGCCCAGGATAAAACTGGGCGGCGGCAAGGTCTACCTTAACGACGTCCCGGTCTATACCGGCATAGCTGCTGTAGATGTTTTCATCGGGGCGACTGCCCTTCCCGATGACGACCCCAGAAACAAGTTCTATCCCGGGGAGTTCAACTATGGCGGCGGATATGTGATGCAAGAGCTGGTATCTGGAAAGGACATAAGGCTTACCGCGGCCGCTTTTGGAACGGATTGCTACCCCAGAAAGAAGCTCGAGACATTGATCAACATTAAGGACATAAATGAGGCGATTCTATTCAATGTTAGAAACGCCTACCAGAACTACAACGTAGCAGTGAACCTCTCTGATAAGGTTCGCTATACCTATATGGGTGTGCTCAAGCCGAATCTGGGGAATGCCAACTACTGCTCGGCGGGGCAACTCTCGCCGCTGTTGAATGACCCTTACTATAAGACTATAGGTGTGGGGACAAGGATTTTCTTGGGTGGTGGAACAGGTTATGTGGCCTGGCACGGCACCCAGCATAGCCCCACTGCCCTCAGGGGGGACAATGGAGTACCGCGCCAGGGTGCCGGGACACTAGCTGTAATCGGAGATTTGAAGCAGATGAAGCCGGAATGGCTGGTCGGGACAAGCATGCTCGGCTATGGTTGCACATTGACCGTGGGCATAGGTGTTCCTATTCCTATACTTTCTGAAGAGATTTTCCGCTACACTACAGTGAGCGATGCTGGCATCATGGCTCCCATCGTGGATTATTCCGAGGCCTATCCTCAGAGAGAGCCTGATATTGTGGCAGAAGTCAGCTACGCTGAGCTCAGGAGCGGCCACATAAAAGTCCAGGGAAAAGATGTGCCGACGTCTTCCTTGTCTAGCTATCCCAAAGCTGTGGAAATCGCCAGTATTCTGAAGCAGCGGATAGAGGAGGGCGAGTTTTTGCTTACCGAGCCAGTGGCTCCGTTGCCCGGCGTGGAGTCAGGCATCAGTTTCAAGCCGCTTAAGGAAAGGCCAATATCTTAGAGAGTGACAAATGACAAAGAGGAGTGGTTTTGCCATTTGGGCTTGTTTTTAGCTTAGGATTTTGTAGAGATGAATGTTTCTAGAAGAATAGTGCTCCACTTTCCGCCCAATATGACAGGGCAGCCGGTCGTTTGCCGCCTGGTTAAAGATTTCGGTCTTACCTTCAATATCATCAGGGCTTCCGTATCACCGGGACAAGAAGGGCTGCTGGTCCTGGAGCTGAGCGGTGAGCGGAAGAATTACGACAAGGGCATCAAGTACCTCACTGAGACCGGGATAGAAATCCAGTCCTTAAGCCAGGATGTCGTCCGCGACGAAGTAAAATGCACTCATTGTGGAGCTTGTATTACCATTTGTCCTACTGAGGCTTTTGTCCTGGAGCCGAAAACCAGGAAGGTGCTCTTTGACCACCATAGATGTGTCGTCTGCGGGCTATGTGTCAAGGCTTGCCCTCCTCGCGCCATGATATTGTATTTCTGACGGCAGATATTCAGAAGCCGAAGGTCAAGACCAGAAATGACAAATCGAAACACAGCAGTTTTTGACCTTTCTGCGATTACCTTGCATTGCTAAGGAGTTTCTTTGGGATTGGGAAATCAGAGATTAGGATTTCGTATCTGATCATGTATGAGCCACGTTTCTACCGCCACTGGATCAAGGACGACGATTTGGTTTCGTTTGAACTAACGGTGAAGCAGACAGACCTATGCATCCGCTCCCGCCGTAATCTGAAGGACAAAGCTCTCGATTCCGTACAGAAGCACCGCGGCTCTCTGGAGTCATATATTGGGCGTCATCCTCTTTTCCTGACGACGTTGCAGCCTTATCAGGCTGAAGCTGGAGCCCCAGCTATCGTCAAAGAAATGGCCAGGGTATCTCAGCTAGCTGGCGTTGGCCCTATGGCGGCAGTAGCTGGCGCCATTGCTGAAGCGATAGGCAAGGATTTACTTGCTTTCTCGCCTGAGGTGATTGTGGAGAATGGCGGCGATATCTTTATGAAAATATCCAAAAAGAGGCTGGTGGGCATCTATGCCGGGCAATCCTCTTTCACCAAGAAAATTGGTCTGGAAATCATGCCCCGGGAAACACCGTTGGGCGTATGTACCTCTTCTGGAACTGTGGGACATTCTTTGAGCCTGGGCACCGCTGACGCCGTTATTGTACTCTCAGCCTCGACGGCTTTAGCTGACGCCGCGGCTACAGCCCTATGTAATATAGTCAAGTGTGCAGATGATATTCCTCGGGCAATCGAACAAGCCCAGAGTATCGAGGGGCTACGCGGTGTGATCACTATTGTGGGCGACAAGATGGGTATCTGGGGCAAGGTGAGAATCGTGCCACTTAGCTAACCTGTTGCACGGAGGTCTCGTCATTCTGTTGGCAGGGTCACAATAAACGCGCATATTTTAGCTTTGTTTTGCGGCATAGTTAAGTAAGCGTGCCCAAAATCCTGGCCGGTGAAAGCCCATTATGTTCCAGCCTGTCCCAAATACTGCAATTTTGGCTCTTACGTCCACGTATTTGTCCCTATGTTCGTCCACTGATAGATAGAGCTGGTTCAAGAGGAATGACGCTTCTGATTTCTTTGCTGTGACGGCTGGCATAGACTTTTGTGCCTAAAGCACCGGGTGCCAAGCTTTCTGTTTCAGGCGTTCTGCGACAAGCTCCCCAGACACCCTGTCATCAGCCTATTCATTTGCCCATTTTCTTCATAAAGATTTTAGTGTACATGTCAACTATGGTTTTCGGAGGCACTTGTTCAGCATTTTTTTTCTTCAGTCGGATGGCACTTGATTCACAGACTACCACGCAGTTACCACAACCAATACAGCGGTCAAGGCTGATGAAGGCCACACCATCGTTCATAGCTGCAGCATCCATCTGGCATATTTCAACACATATCTCACAGCCAGTACACAGGTCGGGGTCGACCTCTGAATAGAAATTGGACGCATAGTAGTCGGCAGGACGGGACAACTTCTTCACAACAGTAAGCTGTCCGCAGCAATCTCCACAACAGCAGCAGATAGCTTCCGGGTGCTCTGCATTTACAGGCTGGAGAATCAATCCGGCTTCTTGGGCTCGTCCCAGAATATCGAGGGCTTCCTCTTTCGTGATATAGCGGCCAATCCCCACGTTAACGTAATAGTCAGCCAATGCCGCTGAAGTCATTATGCACGTCTCGCGAAGGTCAGTCTTGGTGCAACTCTCGCCGACCAAGTCTTTGGCCTGCCGACAAATGCAGTTGGCCACGGCGATTTGCCCACGGGCATTTTCAACAAGGTATCTGACGTTATCGTAATTACTGACCTGGTATTTTTCAGGAACACTTATGCTCTTTTCCACTGGAATAGTGCGTAGCAGAAGAATCTTATTCTTTACTACTTCACTGCCAAATTCTCGATCAATGTACTGTAGAACATCTTTGGCAAAATCCTTGGTGAGACGTTCTACTTGGAACTCGTACATACCGATCGCCAGCGGAAGATTGCAGTATACTTTTGTATCACCTTCCTTATCTACGTAAATACTGCCTTTATATACCATCTGGTCTAAGTTTCTCTGCAGTTGCTCAATAGATATTGCGCTTTTCTTCATTCGTTTGTAGATGTGCTCGACCGTGTCGGGTATCATGGAGAGTTGTAGGGCAATCTCGGCTTCCTCAGGCGTAAAAAGATGCTTCAATATGCGGATTTCTACGCCGGATTCCGTTGCTGGATAGCCCACTGGCATTGTATCTAGGTGTTTCTGTAAGTTACGATAAACCCTCGCCTCCTGCCCCATTTCAGCACACCCCCTTCCTGACACTACTCCTCGCTGCCAGTCTATCATATTAGAATTGGTTTTGTCAAAATAACGTACCTACGAAACGGCAGGCATCCCGATGTTTGCGCAATGGTAGGTAAAGCCGACTTCCTCCTGATCGAGTCCCTGCCGCTCCGGAGTCAAATTCTTGTTCAGGTGCCCAAAAAGCGTGCGAGACTGTCTGCATTAATCTAGTCCTTTCTTTTTTCCCCCGAGCAGTGATAAAGTTTTAGATGATGAAAAAGTCAGCCAACCTTCGTGTGGAATTGGCCCCGCAGCATGCGAAGGGACTAGCCCTGTCTAATCCTGTGATGATAGCAGCGGGTATAGCTGGTTATGGCATAGAGTATGCTGAGATTGCTGATATTCAAAAGCTAGGCGCCATTGTCTGTAAAGGGACCACCCTTATGCCCAGAAGGGGCAATGCTCAACCACGGCTAATGGAGACTGATGGTGGTCTGCTTAATTCTGTGGGCTTGGAGAATATCGGTATTGATGCCCTGATTGAAGAGAAAGCGCCCGTGTGGGCAAGGTGGCAAGTCCCGGTTATCGTTAATGTAGCCGGGGAAACAGCAGACGAGTATGTGGCTGTGAGCCGGAAATTAGAAGGTGTGCCTGGCGTCAGCGGCATTGAGCTAAATATTAGCTGTCCAAATATTTCTGCAGGCGGGATGGAGTTTGGTGTCGACCCCAAGCTGGCCGCTCAGGTGACTTCAGGAGTTAAATCTGCCACCAGTTTGCCGGTTATCGTCAAGTTGAGTCCCAACGTAACCGACATTAGGGAGATCGCCTTGGCCGTGGAAGAAGCTGGAGCCGATGCCATCTGTCTGACTAACACATTGAAGGGCATGGCAATCGACATAGACCGAAGGAAGCCTTGCCTGGGGAATACTGTAGGCGGAGTTTCTGGTCCTGTTATCAAGCCTGTGACGCTTTACATGGTGTTCGAGGCAGCCAAAGTGGTCCGAATTCCAGTGATAGGATGCGGCGGCATTGCTTGTGCTGAAGATGCATTGGAGTTTATTATGGCGGGAGCTACAGCCATACAGATTGGCACAGCCTGTCTCACCAGTCCCGATATCTGCCTGACTATATTGGAGGGGATAAGGCGTTTTATGCTGGACAAACGGGTGGAGAATATCACAGACCTTATCGGCGCTGCCCAGCACTCAGGGTGCTGAGCGCTCTGTAGTTTC